>NZ_ASZW01000252.1:0-8914 GCF_000468215.1 Arthrobacter sp. CAL618
CCCCGCCAGTGGCGCCCGGGCAGCCGACGTCGCTCCGCAGGGCAAGTCCGCTCACCGCTCCGGCACATCAGGGGCCAAGCAGGAGCCAGGCAACCAGCGCAACCACACCCCGTCGACCGGTGCCGGACGTCGCCCGTCAGGGCCGCGCCGTGCCACTGCACCTGCATCAAACGATCGCCGCAGCAACTAGCTGGCAGCCCTAGCTGGTAGACGCTGAACCGTCGTCAAACAAACAGTGCCCTTCCCCATGCGGGAGGGGCACTGTTTGTTTGTCGGGAGGGCCGCCCATGGACCCAACGTGCGCAATGAAGGAAGATTGAAACCATGAACGCAATACTGAACGTCATCTGGCTGATTTTCGGCGGCATCTGGCTAGCCCTGGGATACGTCCTCGCCGGTGTGATTTGCTGCCTGCTGATCGTGACCATCCCCTTCGGCATTGCATCCTTCAGGATCGCCGCCTACGCCATCTGGCCCTTCGGCCGCACGATAGTGGACCGGGGCGGCCGAGCATCAACCCTGTCGACGCTCGGCAACGTCATCTGGATTGTTGTCGCTGGCATCTGGCTGGCCATCGGGCACGTCCTGACCGCCATTCCCATGTTTATGAGCATCATTGGGATCCCGCTCGGCATCGCGAACCTGAAGATGATCCCGGTTTCGCTGACACCGCTCGGCAAGGAAATCGTCGAGACGCGCGGTACCAGGGTCCCGCAACTCCGCTAGCTACTCCGCGGCGCCGCGCAGGAAAGCAGCCATCAGCGGCCCGCCGGACGTCGAGCCCAGGTCGCCTTCCTCAACGAACACCGCGACCGCGAGGTCACCCTGCAACGCAACGATCCACGCGTGGGTCCGCGGTGGGTCCTCGTTACCAAACTCGGCGGTACCGGTCTTGGCGAGCACCGGATCGCCCGGCACATCGGCCAGCACCGTGGCGCCGCCTTCGGCCACGACGGCGGCCATCAGGGTTTGCAGCGTTCCCGCCTCCTCGACGGTGAGTGCACCGGGCGTCCCCGCCGGCGACGGCGACGAGTCGGCCCCGGTGACATTCCCGGCCGGATCGTCGGCGAGCAGGGTCGGGGTAACACGTTCACCTGCCCCCACGCTCGCAGTCATGACGGCGAGGGCCAGGGGCGAAACGAGGACCTCCCCCTGGCCGATCATCGACGCAGCGTGGGCGGTGCCTTCTGCAGTTTCGGGCACCGAACCGAAGAACGCTGGAATACCGATCGACGCTTCGACCCCCACGCCGAGATCTGCAGCGGCGGCCGCCAGTTTTTCCTGCGAAACGACGTCGCGGGTGGCAATGAAACCGGTGTTACAGGACTGGGCGAAGGTCTGCAACAGCGGGATATCGCCAAGGAACGCTGCAGGGTAAGTGCTGGCGTTGTTGAAGGACCGGCCATCGACCACCAGTTCCTCGGTGCACTGGGTGGAAGATTCCGGGGTAAACCCTTCGCGGAGCAAGGCCAGCGAGGTGGCAACCTTGAACGTCGACCCGGGGGCGTACTGACCCAACAGTGCGGTCTGCAGACCGGCACTGCCGGGGCCATTGGCGACCGTGAGGATCTCACCGGTGGAGGGACGCACAGCAACGATTGCCGACGCCGACGGTTCCTCCTCAAGCACCTCCTCGGCAAGGGCCTGCAGCGACTGATCAACGGTAATGTTCAGGGGCTCACCAGCCACCGGATCCTTCTCGAAGAGGGGCCGGGCTTCGACGCCGTCGGCCGGCTCAGCGGGGGCCGCCGTGATGGTCAGGCCGGGAGTGCCGGCCAGCTGGTCATTGTGCTGCAACTGCAGGCCGGACAACCCGGTGACGTCCCCGGCTTCCAGCTCGGCGCCGGACTGCTCAATCAGCTCCGCGCTGGCCTGGCCCACCGACCCCAGCAGCTCCCTGGCGAAGGTGCGGGTGGGGGCGAGGGCAAGTTCGTCAGGGAGGGCCAGGACGCCGGGAACGGCGTCGAGCTCGTCATCCGTTATGGTGCGTGAGGCGTCATCGCGCAGGACAATCGCCTCCACGAAAGCCTCCGGACCCGCCCCCTCCACCTGGCTGGTGAAGGCCGCCGGGTCCACTCCGACAAGGCCGGCGAGGTCCTGCGCGGATCCTGCGAGCTGCTCTTCCTCGAGCTGGGTTTTGTCGAGACCGATCCGGAGGACCGGACGGTCAGTCACGAGCACCTGACCGTCGGCGCCGAGGATGTCACCGCGGGCCGCCGGGACCGACGAGGTCGCCAATACTTCGCCGGCAGCCAACCCCTCAACTGCGACAGCCGGATCCCAGACGACCTGCCACACGTCGTCGGTTCGCGACAGCTCGACGGTGGTGGAGTAGGTCCAGTCCTCATCGCTTTCATCCACATCCCACACGTGGTTTAACTGCGCGGTGGCCTGGTCTTCGGAAGCGGACTCCACCTCGCCGACGGAGACCGACGGCGTCAGCGGGTCGAGGGCGGCGGTGATGGCGGCAAGGTCCGCATTGACCGTCTCCACCGACCCGGTGGTGAACGCGGAGCCGGCGACATCGAGGGTGCTGAGGCCTTCGGCGAAGGCCGCGGCGGCGTCGTTCGCTGTCGGACGGTCATCGGTGCAGGCGGTGAGACCGAGGGCAAGAGCTGCAACGGTCAGGACAGCTGTGTGACGTGTGAAGTTCCCCATTGAGTCATTATTACGTACCCGCGGAGTCGTCGAGGTCCCACCGGCAGTCACATTCGGATGACACTGCGGTCGAAGTGCCGGGGAGCACCCGACCAGAGGTTAGAGTAACTAGAAGTTATCGAAGCACGGAGCTGCCGAGCCGCTCTGAAAGGATCCCCGTGGGCACTTCCGTCGTTGACGACCAGCAGTATTCGCCGACGGAAGCGGGCGCGGGATTGTGGTGGCTGGCAGGTGCTGGGCTGGCCGTGGCAGCAGCCGTTGGGAGCTACCTGGTCGCCAATAGCGGCGAAGATCTGGCCCAGCATGTCGGGAACATCAGCCTCCTCCTCTTCAGCCTGGCGGCCGCCGTCAGTTGCGCCGTCGCCGCACGCCGCGACAAGGAATCCGCCAAAGCCTGGTGGTTGCTGGCGACGGCGACGCTCGTCTGGTTCGGCGGCATGGCGGCCTGGACCTATTTCGGGGTGACCCGCGACCACCTGTATCCCTTTCCTTCGATAGCCGACATTGGGTTCATTGGCTACGCCATACCGGCAACAGCCGCCCTCTTCTTCTTCCCCCGGCCGCCAGCAACGCTGGTGTCCGGCCTCCATACGCTGCTGGACGGTGGGGTGATCGCAGCAACCGTCCTGTTCATCAGCTGGGCGACGGTCCTCGGCCCCGCCCACCGGTCATCCAGCCAGGGGGTCGAAGGCCAGCTCACCGCTACCTCCTACCCGGTGGTGGACGTCATCATCATTTCCCTGGTGCTCGTGCTGGGGATTCGGCGGCCGGTCGGCGACCGACTCCGGTGGTTCTGCATGGGCGGCGGCCTGCTGGTGCTGGCCATCACCGACAGCGTGTACGTACGGCTCACGTTCGAGGGCGTCACCGGCGTCACCGGATCACCGCTCACGATCGGCTGGATGCTGGCCTTCACGCTGATCGCCGTCGCACCCCTGGTGCCGCGCCGGCCAAGAACTGGCGCCGACCGGCACCGCTACGCCGTCGCCCTGGAGCTGGTCCCCTACGCTCCAGTGGTGGTCGCGATCGTCGTCGCCGGATATACGGCAGTCGACGGTACGTATCCGGTCCAGCTGGGGATCGGCGTCGTCGCCCTTGTCTTGTTGGTGATCCGCCAGGTCCTGATCGTCGTTGAGAACGTCACGCTGACCCGCGGATTGGCGGATCAGGTGGCCGCGCGCACAGCGGAACTGGAGGGTCTCGGCGCGATCGTGACGTCGTCGTCGGACGCCATCTTCGGCTGCACTCCCGACGGCAAGATCGTCAGCTGGAATCCCGGTGCGGAAAGAGTTTTCGGGTATCCAGCGGCGGAAACTATAGGCCGGGACAAGGGTTTCTTCGTCCCGGCGTCGGCACATGCAGCGAATGACGCCGCGCAGGCACTCGTGGCAGCCAGCGGTGAGGGCCATAGTTTCGAAACGGAGCGTTTACGCAGCGACGGCTCAGTAGTGCAGGTCGCAATGACCATATCCCCGGTGTTCACGGATGGGGTGATGCGTGGGCTGGCGACAATTGCTCAGGACATCAGCGAACGACGCGCGGCGGAGACCGAGTTGCTCAATGCCCGGGAAGCCGCGCTCGAGGCGACCCGGCTGAAATCCGAATTCCTGGCGACCATGAGCCACGAAATCCGGACCCCCATGAACGGGGTGATCGGACTGACCGGGTTGTTGCTGGATACGCCACTGGATTCGACCCAGCGGCAGTATGCCCAGGGTGTCAAGGGTGCCAGCGAGTCCCTGCTGCTGCTGATCAACGACATCCTCGACTTCTCGAAACTCGAAGCCGGCCGGATCAACCTGGAGATGGAATCCTTTGACCCACGCACCCTCATCGACGAGGTCGCTGGCCTCCTCGCGGAGGGTGCGCGGCAGAAGAACCTGGAACTGATTGCATACTGCCTCCCCGAGGTGCCAGCGCAGCTGATTGGCGACGCCGGCCGGATCCGGCAGGTGCTGCTCAATCTGCTCTCGAACGCGGTGAAGTTCACCGCGGCCGGAGAGATCGCCATCCGGGTGTATCGCGAGGACCCAGCCGACGCATCCGGTGACGGACGGCCAACGATCCGGTTTGAGGTGCAGGACACGGGCATCGGGGTGGAGGCCGCCGACCACGAGAGATTGTTCGAATCCTTCGCGCAGGCCGATGCTTCAACAACCCGCAGGTATGGGGGGACGGGGTTGGGCCTCGCCATTTCGCGTCGGCTGACTGAGGCGATGGGCGGGACCATTGGGGTCGACAGCACCCTGGGGGCGGGCAGCACCTTCTGGTTCACGCTGCCGCTGGAAGGATCCCTGGTCCCCGCAGCACCCGAATCCAGTCTGCTCGACGAGCTGAAAGTGCTGGTGGTCGACGATAACGCAACCAACCGGCTGGTCCTCGAATCGCAGCTCGGGTCCTGGCGGATGAAGGCAACTGCCGTCGACAGCGGTGAGGCGGCGCTGGAACGACTATCCGCAGCAGCCCACGCCGGAGAGCCTTTCGACATCGCGGTGCTGGATATGCGTATGCCGGATATCAACGGGATCGACCTGGCTGAGGCAATCAGCAGCCACCCCGAGCTGGCCGCCACCCGGTTGATCCTGCTCACCTCCATCGGGCACATCGACCGCGACCGGCTCGCCGCTGCCGGAGTGTCTGAATGGTTGACTAAACCGGTTCGCAGCTCGGCGCTCTACGACCGGCTGATGCACCTGATGACCCACACCGACGCTGAACCGGTAGCGGAAGCCATCCACTCCCGCACCGTCCAGCTACAGGATGCCCAGGATGGTCCGAATGTACGCATCCTGGTGGTTGAGGACAACGCGGTGAACCAGCTGGTCGCGGAATCGATGCTCCTGAAGCTGGGGTACCGGGTGGACCTGGTGGGCGACGGCGCCGAAGCGGTGAAGGCTACCTCCCACGAAACCTACGCAGCGGTCCTGATGGACTGCCACATGCCGGTGATGGATGGGTTCGAAGCTACCCGTGCCATCCGCGGCCGTGAGGGTGCGCACCTGCCGATCATCGCCATGACCGCTGGCGCGCTTAGCGAGGATCGTGAACGGTGCCGCGCCGCGGGAATGGATGACTACCTCGCCAAACCGGTTGATCTGGCGCTGCTGCAGACCACTCTGCTGCGCTGGGTGCACACCCCCGGCGTGCCAGCGCCGGCGGTGAGCGCGCCAACCCTTCCAGCGTCGCCGCCCGCGGCAGCAGCAGCGGAACCCGGTCCGGCTGCCACACCGCGGCAGGTGGTGGATCCAGCCCGGCTGGAGCTACTCCGCGGGCTCGGCGCAGCCGACGGGTGGGGAGTGCTGCCCGCTGCAGCAGCCGCCTTCCTTGAAGGGGTCCCCGCCGATCTGGCCGCGCTTAGACGGGCAATCGAACAGGGGACAGGGCTGCGGGACGCGGCGCACAAGCTCAGGGGTGCTGCCGCCAACATTGGCGCCGACGGCGTCGCGGCCCTCTGCGGCGAACTCGAAAATGATGCGGTTGCCGACGCGGAGACACACCCTGCAAGGATTGAAGAGCTGGCGGCAGAACTGGAGTTGGTCTCCCTGGCCCTGGCCGACTCCGTGAGAGGAGCCCCGTGAAGGTGATGGTGGTCGACGACGACCCGGGATCATTGATGGTCGCCAAGGCCGTGGTGGAACAGGCTGGCTACGAGTGCCTGTCGGCAACCAACGGGGACGCCGCCTGGGACCTGTTCCAGCGGTATCAGCCCCAGGTGGTCGTCACCGACTGGATGATGCCCGGCATGAACGGGCTGGAACTGTGTAAGGCAATTCGCAGCGCCGAGGAGGACACCTACACCTACCTGGTCCTGCTCACGTCTTTCGGCTCCCAGGACGCCGTGCTGGCGGGGATGGAAGCCGGCGCCGACGACTATGTCACCAAACCGCTGGATCCCTTCACGCTTCGCACCCGACTGCTGGTGGCGCTCCGCGTGACCGCGCTGCATTCTCAGCTTGGAAAGTACCGGCAGGAACTCACCCGGCAGGCGAGAACCGATCCGCTCACCAGGGTGGACAACCGGTTGAAACTGACCGAAGACCTCGAACTCCTGCATAACCGGAGCCAACGTTACGGCGGACAGTATTCCCTGGCGCTGTGCGACGTTGACTACTTCAAGAGCTTCAATGATCTGCAGGGGCATCCGGCGGGTGATGAAGCGCTGAAGGCGGTAGCCAGGACTCTCACCCGGCTGTCACGGGACACCGACGGTGTGTACCGGTACGGCGGCGAGGAATTCCTGCTGATCCTGCCCGATCAGGGCGCGCACGACGCCGAGGTTGCGGTTGAGCGGATCCGCTCGGGGATTGAGTCACTGGCCATTGCGCATACCGGCAACCCGTTGCGGGTGCTGACAATCAGCGCCGGGATCTCAACCTTTACCGCTGACCATGCGGTGAGCAGCGGACAACTTTTGAAGGAAGCCGACGACGCCCTGTACTCGGCGAAGGCGGCCGGCCGGAATCGGGTCGCCAGCTCGCTCCGGACCGGCTAGGGGAAGCCCGGCCCGGAGCGTGCGTGGCCCTACTCCGCCCGGGCCTGCCTGATCAGATCCGCGCACCGTTCGCCGATCATCATGGTGGTGATGTTCGGGTTCACGGTGGTGAGTTCCGGCATCACCGATGCGTCTGCGACGCGCAGCCCGGTCACGCCTTTCACCCGTAGCTGAGGGTCAAGGGGTGACAGCTCATCGGCCACGGCTCCCATCCGCACCGTACCGGCGGGGTGGTAGACAGTGTTGTGGGTTTTCCGGATATAGTCGGCAATTTCGTCATCAGTTTGCACGTCCCCGCCCGGGTACAGTTCACGTCCTGCCCACTCCGCCATGGCCGGCTGGGCGACAATGTCCCGAGCCTTCCGGATACCGGCGATCATCACCCGCATGTCGTGGGGATCGGTGAAATAGCGAGGATCCACCATTGGTTTGTCCCGGTAGTCACGGCTGCGCAACCGGACCGTTCCGCGTGACCGGGCATGCGTGACATTCGGGGTCAGGCAGAACCCGTTGTCGGTGGTGGGGTACCCGTGCCGCAGGGTGTGCATGTCGAAGGGTACAGAACCGTAGTGGAACATCAGGTCGGGCCGGTCCAGTCCGTCTTCAGTGGTGGTGAAGATACCAATTTCCCACCACTGGGTCGACGTTTCAGGCATCGGCTGCTTGGCTTCCCACTGGATGACACCCTCAGGGTGGTCCTGGAGGTGTTCGCCCACCCCGGGGGAGTCCACCCGGACGTCGATGCCGTGCGCTGCGAGGTGCTCCGCCGGGCCGATGCCCGACAGCATGAGCACTTTCGGAGAATCGATGGCTCCAGCCGACAGGATCACTTCTGACCGTGCGGTGAGCGCGTGGGTCCGCCCGAAAGAGGAGTCAACGACGTCGACGCCGGTGCACCGGTTGTCCGCGTCGAACCTCAGTTCCCGCGCCCGCAGGCCGGTAAGCAAGGTGAAGTTGGGCCGTTCCATGATCGGGTGGATATACGACACCGAGGACGAAGCGCGGGTGCCGTCGGCCTGCCGGTTGATCTGGAAGAAACTGGCACCATTGATCACCGTCGCACCCGTGTTGAAGTGGACCCGTGGGATACCAGCCTGTTCACAGGCGTCAAGCAGTGCCTTGCCCGAAGGGTCCGACGCCGGAATGTTCATCAGGTGCACGGGTCCCGCATCACCGTGGTGCGGAGCGTCCGGACCGGCGTCCTCGTTGGTTTCCAGCCGCTGGTAGAGGGCATAGGCGGTATCGGAGTTCCATCCCTCCGCCCCGAACTTCGTTTCCCACTCATCGATGTCCTCCCGGGGCGCCCAGAAGGCGATACAGGAGTTGTGGCTGGAGCAGCCGCCCATCACCTTGGCGCGGGCATGCCGCATGAAGGAGTTACCGTTTTCCTGCGGCTCGATGGGGTAGTCCCAGTCGTATCCGGATTCCAGCAGTTCCATCCACCGGTCAAGGCGGAGGATCTGGTCAACACCCCGGTCGTCGGGGCCCGCCTCGACCAGCGCTACCTGTACGGTCGGGTCCTCGCTCAGGCGGGCCGCGACGGCGGCGCCAGCCGAACCGCCACCCACGACGATGTAATCGAATGCTGTCTTCTCGAAGTGGCCAGTCGCTGCTATTTGATCAGACACGGTTACTGCTCCTCTTTACGGTCCGCAAACCAGCCGGTGACCTGCGGATCGATGTTGTGGTAAATGTGCTTGGCCTCCTGGTATTCGGCTAGGCCGGTCGGCCCGAGTTCACGTCCGACACCTGACTGCCCGAACC
>NZ_ASZW01000252.1:8924-14308 GCF_000468215.1 Arthrobacter sp. CAL618
CAGGTAGGGGTGGAAGTCGTTGATCCAAATGGTGCCGTGGCGCAGGCGCCTGGCAATCCGCTGGGACTTCCCTGCGTCCTGGCTCCAGACCGCCCCGGCGAGACCGTAATGGGTGTCATTGCCGATCGCCACGGCCTCCTCCTCACCGTTGAACGTCTCGACAGTGACCACCGGGCCGAAGGCCTCATCGACTACCACCGACATGCCCCGCTTGACCTGGTCGAGCACCGTCGGGGTGTAGTAGAAGCCCTTTTCCAGGTCCCCGGTGCCCCAGGTGCCGCCGCAGCGCAGCCGCGCCCCCTCAGCGACGCCCTTGTCAACGTAGCTGGTGACCTTGTCACGGTGAGCCGCGGAGATCAACGGACCGGTTTCTGCGTCCTCATCGAAGGGACCGCCGAGCTTGATCAACTGTGCGCGCCGCACCAGTTCATCGACGAAGCGTTCAGCGATTGGTTCCTCGACGATCAACCGGGCACCGGCCGAGCACACCTGTCCCGAGTGCACAAACGCAGCGTTCAGCGCGTTGTCCAGGGCAGCGTCAAAGTCGGCGTCGGCGAAGATGATGTTGGGATTCTTGCCCCCGAGTTCCAGTGCCACCTTCTTGACGGTTGCCGATGCAGCTGCGGCAATCCGTTTGCCGGTTTCAAGCCCCCCGGTGAAGGAGACCAGGTCGACGTCGGCGTGCTCCGAGAGCGGCGCCCCGACGGTGGCCCCGGCGCCGAGCACCAGGTTTGCCACCCCCTTGGGCAGTCCGAGCTCGTCCAGCACGTCCATCATGAGCATGCAGGTGTGGGGGGTGAGCTCGCTGGGCTTGAGAACGAAAGTACAGCCGGCCGCCAGCGCGGGGGCAATCTTCCAGGCGGACTGCAGCAGCGGATAGTTCCAGGGCGAGATCAGGGCGCAGACGCCGACCGGCTCGTACTCGATCCGGCTGACCACTGCGGCGTTTCCGGGGTCCACCAGCCGGCCCTGGTTCTGACCGGCGAGCTTCCCGAAGTAGGTGAAGCAGCCAATGATGTCATCCATGTCGATCTCACTCTCGACCAGACGCTTCCCCGTATCCATGGTTTCAGCGCGCGCAAACTCGGCCTTGCGCTCCCGCAGGCGGGCAGCAACCTTCAACAGGAAGTCACCGCGCTCGGGTGCGGGAACGGCGGCCCACTCGCCACGGTCGAACGCCGAGCGTGCTGCAGCGATGGCTGCAGCGGCGTCGTCGGCGGTCCCTTCGGATACCGTGCCCACCAGTGCGCCGTCAGCCGGGCAGTGGATCTCCCGGGTACCACCGTCCGAAGCGGGTACCCAGGTGCCATCAATAAACAGTGTTGCGGTACTCATGAACGCTCCTCGGGGTTGGTGAAATCGGATTCCCAGTTGTCCGAGGCCAAATGATCCTCGGTGATTGCGGTGTTGCCGGGCGAGGCGCGGTTGCTGTGCAGGAATTCCAGATGTGTCTCGTAGTGATCCAGCACATCGGTGATGACCTGCTCCCTGGTGTAGCCCAGGAGGTCGTACCCGTTGCTTCCCTCGAGGGAGAAGACTTCCATGCGGTAGTACTTGTCCGCCGTCGAGGCGCTCCTCAGCGCATAGGACGGAGTGTCGTACTGCACGGGGTAGACCTGGTACTTGAACGCGCGTTCGCTGCCCAGGCTGACCGATAGGTCTACCTGTCCAACCCCACCCGGACCAGCGTTGCCGGCGGTCAGGGTGACGTCGGCGCCCTGCGCGGCGAGTTCATCGTGAACCTCCTGGAGTGCGGGAAGGGCCACCTCGTCGATGAACCGCTGGGCCTGTTTGCGTCCCGGATAGGTCAGGACGTGGGCGAGTCGTTGGCGCCAACTGCGGCCACCGCGGGCTTCGCTACCGGATCTGCTGGAGATGATCCCTGGTAGGGAAGTCCGGTAACTATCCATCCGTGAGCTTTCCACTTTCAGAGCCTTGTAAAGCCCGTACATGATGAACAGCAGCAGGATGGAAAGCGGCAGCCCCATTACCACCGTCGCGTTTTGGAGGGTCAGGACCCCGCCGACGGACAGCATGGCGAGGGTGAGGGCACCGGTCACCAGCGCCCAGAACACCCGGAGCCACTTCGGGCCGTCGGAGTTGGCGTCCTTGAGGTGGGAGGTGAAGTTGGCCATCACCAGCGCACCGGAATCGGCGCTGGTGACGTAGAAGAGCAGACCCGTGAAGGTAGCAATCGCGATGATCAGTGGAGCCATTGGATACTGTTCCAGCAGTCCGTAGAAGGCCCGCTCCGGATTGTTCATCCCCACTTCGCCGAACTCCGCGTTACCGCCCATCACAATGTCCAGTGCGCTGTTACCGAAGATCGAGATCCACAGCAGGATGAACGTGAACGGCACGATCATCACGCCCAGGACGAACTGCCTGATGGTGCGGCCTCGGGAAATACGTGCCAGGAAGAGTCCGACGAAGGGTGCCCAGGCGATCCACCAGGCCCAGAAGAACAGCGTCCACCAGCTCAACCACTCGTCGGGACGGTCATAGGCGAACGTATCCATGGTCATGCCGGGGAACTGGCTGAGGACGTCGCCGGTGTTCTGGATGATCCCGTCCAGCAGGAAACTGGTCTTGCCGGCGACGAGGATGAACAGCATGAGGGCGGCGGCCAGCAGCACGTTCAGCTCGGACAGGCGTCTGATGCCCTTTTCGACCCCCGACACCGTTGAAACCACTGCCATCACGACGGCGACGGCGATGAGACCGATCTGGACTGCGAGGTTTTCCGGCAGCCCGAACATGAGGGTCAGCCCGTAATTGAGCTGCACGACGCCGATGCCCAGGGACGTGGCGATGCCGAAAATGGTGCCGAGCAGCGCTGCAATATCCACGGTGTGTCCGATTGGACCTTCCACCTTCTTCCCGAAGATGGGGTACAGCGCCGAACGGATGCTGAGGGGCAGATTGTGGCGGTAGGCAAAAAAGCCAAGAGCCAGACCCATCAGGGCATACAGTGCCCAGCCGGTAATCCCGTAGTGGAAGAGGGTCCAGACCATAGCCTGTCGCGCGGCTTCAACTGTTTCACCCGAGCCCTGGGGTGGTGCGAGGTACTGGGTGATTGGCTCAGCCACCGAGAAAAACATCAGGTCGATGCCAATGCCGGCGGCGAACAGCATCGAAGCCCAGGTGAACATGCTGAACTGTGGTTTGGAGTGGTCCGGCCCGAGCCTGACCTTCCCGACTCTGGAAAGCGCCGCGACCAGAACGAAAATGACCACGAGGGTGACGATCAGGAAGTAATACCAGCCCATATTGACTGACACCCAGGTGACCAGGGTGCCAATGACTGCTGCGGCGTTTACCGGGGCGACGATGGCCCAGACGGTGATTGCCAGAATGCCGACGGCCGAGCCGATAAAGACCGTCTTGTTGACTCTGGTTTTGGGTTCTGAATTCGGCTCGCCGGGGGAGTCCGGCCGTGCTTTGATCTCTTGACTCATCATCTGCCTAATCGTTGATCGACGCCGCGTCGGACTACAACTGAACTGTGCAGGTTATGCGAGGGTAAGGGTGCGACGGGCCTGTCAACGCTACCAACCTGGTCTTCTCCCCCAAGTCGTAGAATCAAAATTACCAGCGAATCAGTGGTTCGTGACCGATCTGCAACCGAACTCTTGATTCAGGAGCGCATAGGGCTAAGGGTTATGACTATGACTATGACAGTTTCGCGGATTGAACTTGCCAGCGGTTTTACTGTCAGTGCCCAGGGTTTTGGTGGCATGGCATTGACCGAGGTTTACGGGGGCCTGGATGAGAGTCAGGCATTGGCGACGTTGAATCATGCGGTGGATATCGGGGTCACGTTCATTGACACCGCGGATATCTACGGTGCAGGAAGCAACGAGGCGCTGATCTCACAGCTGCTGCGCCATCGACGCGACGAGGTCGAAGTGGCTACCAAGTTCGGGCTGATCGGCAGCCCCTCACAGGGGTACTCGGGGATTCGTGGTGACGCCCGGTATGTGAGGGACGCAGCGGACGCGAGCCTGAGTCGGCTCGGCACCGACGCCATTGATCTGTACTACATGCACCGGCGGGACACCCGCGTCCCGATCGAGGAAACGGTGGGTGCAATGGCCGAGCTGGTCACCGCTGGCAAAGTGCGCCACCTCGGCCTGTCAGAGGTCACCGCAGACGAACTGCAGGCAGCCCACGCCGTTCACCCTATTGCAGCAGTCCAAAGCGAATGGTCAATCTGGAGCCGCGACGTCGAGACGTTCGTGGTTCCGATGGCTGCGCAGCTGGGGGTGGGATTTGTCCCCTACTCTCCGCTGGGGCGCGGCTTTTTGACCGGCACAGTCCAGGCAGCAACGCTTGGCGACGGCGACTTCCGCCATCGGGTGCCACGGTTCGCTACCGACGCACTGACCGCCAATGCAGCCGTGGTGGAGGCGGTCCAAGCGGTTGCCGCGGACACGGGTGCCACTGCTGCACAGGTTGCCCTCGCCTGGCTTGCCGCTCAGGGCCGCCGGTTCGGGCTGCCAGTAGTTCCTATCCCCGGCACCCGGAAGCCGGAACGTGTCGAGGAAAACGCCGGCGCCACCGCCATGGTGCTGTCCGCCGCGCACCTTGATGTGCTGGACGGCGCGGCTGCGCTGGTGGTGGGTGACCGCAGCGCCGACCGGTCCTGGGTCTCTCAGGGAAGAGAGGCTTAGGGCCCTACCAGTCAACGCCTGGCGGTGCTCTACTGGGGGCCGGTGCAGGACCTGTCTGCTGTCAGCGAACCAGCTGCGGACACGCACCTGTGCCAAGTTGAGCGGGGTACACTCAACTCTAAGGTTATTGCTGTTTGAAAGGTTGAGACATGGACGCCAAGTTCACCACCAAAAGCCAGGAAGCACTGTCCGCCGCAGCCACGAATGCTTCGACCGCAGGTAATCCTCAGGTCGAACCCGCACACCTCCTGAAAGCGTTGATGGACCAGCGTGACGGCGTCGCTGTTGCTTTGCTCAAAGCCGCCGGGTCCGACCCCGACGCCGTGAGCACCCGGGCGAGCTCCGCAATCAAGGCGCTCCCGTCGTCGTCGGGCACGTCAACGGCGCAGCCGCAGTTCTCCCGCGACACCCTGCAAGCCATCAAGGCCGCCCAGCAGGAGGCCGAGACGCTCGGCGACAGCTTCATCTCCACCGAACACCTGCTGCTGGGGATTGCTGCCGGGGTCGGCTCAACCGCCGCCATCCTGAACAACGCCGGCGCTTCACGCGCAGCCCTTGCGGCTGCCCTGCCGGGCATTCGCGGCGACCGGCGGGTGACCACGCCGGAGCCGGAGAACACCTTCCAGGCGCTAGAGAAATTCGGCGTCGATCTGACCGAGATCGCCCGGTCGGGGAAACTCGATCCGGTGATCGGCCGGGATAGCGAAATCC
>NZ_ASZW01000253.1:0-8714 GCF_000468215.1 Arthrobacter sp. CAL618
CCAAGAACAACCCGGTGCTGATCGGTGAGCCGGGGGTGGGGAAGACGGCCGTCGTCGAAGGCCTCGCCCAGCGGATCGTTGCCGGCGACGTCCCTGAATCCTTGCGGGACAAGACCCTGATCAGCCTCGACCTTGGCTCGATGATCGCGGGGGCCAAATACCGGGGCGAGTTCGAGGAGCGGCTGAAAGCAGTCCTCGAAGAAATCAAGTCCGCCAACGGCCAGGTAGTCACGTTCATCGATGAACTTCACACGGTGGTCGGTGCTGGGGCCTCTGAAGGGTCAATGGATGCCGGGAACATGCTGAAGCCGATGCTGGCTCGCGGGGAGCTGCGCCTCATCGGTGCCACCACGCTCGATGAGTACCGCAAGAACGTCGAAAAGGATGCAGCCCTGGAACGGCGGTTCCAGCAGGTCTATGTGGGTGAACCAAGCGTCGAGGACACTATCGGTATTCTTCGCGGCCTCAAGGAACGCTACGAGGCGCACCACAAGGTGACCATCGCCGATTCGGCGCTCGTGGCCGCTGCCACCCTGTCCAACCGCTACATCTCAGGTCGACGGCTCCCGGACAAGGCGATCGACCTGGTGGACGAGGCGGCGTCACGGCTGCGCATGGAAATTGACTCGGCCCCCGAGGAAATCGATCAGCTGCGCCGCTCAGTCGACCGGCTGACGATGGAGGAGCTGGCGCTGACGGGCGAGAGTGACGACGCCTCCCAGGACCGGCTCCACGCCCTACGCGCCGACATGGCCGATCAGAAGGAAAAGCTCGCAGCACTCAACGCTCGGTGGGAAGCCGAAAAGGCGGGGCTCAACCGGATGGGTGACCTGAAGGCTGCCCTCGAGGACCTGCGCTCGCAGGCAGAGCGGGCCCAGCGCGACGGCGACCTTGAGCAGGCCTCCCGGTTGCTGTACGGCGAAATTCCCACCCTGCAGCGCGAGCTCGACGCCGCGCAGGACGCCGAACCCGAGGACACTCCGCTGCCGATGGTCGCGGAGGACGTCACAGCCACCGACATCGCCGAGGTGATTTCCGCCTGGACAGGCATCCCCGCCGGGCGCATGCTCCAGGGCGAAAGCCAGAAACTTCTGCACATGGAGCAGGTCATTGGCTCCCGGCTGATCGGGCAGTCAAAGGCAGTGACGACGGTGTCGGATGCGGTCCGCCGCGCCCGCGCCGGGATTTCAGATCCCGACCGGCCCACCGGATCCTTCCTCTTCCTGGGGCCTACCGGGGTGGGGAAGACCGAGCTGGCGAAAGCCCTCGCCGACTTCCTGTTCGACGACGAGCACGCCATGGTGCGGATCGACATGTCCGAGTACTCCGAGAAGCACTCGGTCTCCCGTCTGGTCGGCGCCCCTCCAGGCTATGTCGGCTATGAGGAGGGCGGTCAGCTCACGGAAGCCGTCCGCCGTCGCCCCTACAGCGTGCTGCTGCTCGACGAGGTGGAAAAAGCGCACCCCGAGGTCTTCGACATTCTGCTGCAGGTGCTCGACGACGGCCGCCTCACCGATGGGCAGGGCCGCACCGTCGATTTCCGCAACGTTATCCTGGTGCTGACGTCCAATCTGGGCTCCCAGTTTCTGGTGGACCCGTCGATGACGGACTCCGCGAAGCGCGACGCGGTGATGTCGGTGGTGAACGCAAGTTTCAAGCCGGAGTTCCTGAACCGGCTGGACGATGTGGTTCTCTTCGACGCACTCACTCTCGAGGAGCTGTCCCGGATCGTCGACCTGCAGGTGCAGTCACTCGCTTCCCGGCTTCACGAGCGGCGGCTGAACCTGACCGTCACCGACGCAGCCCGCGAATGGCTGGCCCTCACCGGGTTTGACCCCGCGTATGGCGCCCGGCCACTCCGCCGGCTGGTGCAGCGTGAGATCGGTGACCGCCTGGCGCGGGGCATCCTGGCCGGAACCATCAACGACGGGGATACGGTGCTGGTGGACCGGGTGGTTGATGCTGATGGCCTCAGCGTTGCTGCCGAGGTACTCGAGACGAGCTAGTTGTTGATCAGGGTGTCGCTGATGACGTTGCCCTCATCGCTGGTCACGAGGCAGTCCACCCGGCGGTCGCCGTCGGACCAGGCGCCCTCGCGTGGGGTGACGCGCAGGAGCTCGAGGTTCTCGTAGCGGGCTGCGGCGGTTTCATCGAGGTCGACGCCGTCGCACACCTGCTGCGCGCGGAGAGCCAGCGCGTCGTCACCGGGGAACTCGGCGTCGTCCGCGTAGAAATCGCTGGCCAATAGCTGCGCGTTGTGGGGTGTTGAGCAGGTCACCACCGTTGAGGTGCTGTTGATGTCCACGAAGTCCCGCAGGCACTGGCCCTCTTCAAGGTCCAGGGGCAGGACGTTCTCGGCGATGATCCCGTCAGCGCCTGGCGTGCCGTTGCTAATGGGCTCCCGCTCCGGCGACGCCGTCAGGCCGGTGATGAGGGCGACCAGGCCCCAGATCAGGAGACCCAGGGCCAGCAGCCCCAGGAGTGCGCCGCCGATCAGGAGACCCCGCTTGTTTTTGCCGTTGCTGGCCGCCTGACGACCGTCGCGACGCCGGGTACCGGCCGGGGGTAGCCCGTAGGGGCCTCCGGTGGGTTCGGTAGGGGACTCGGACGGCTGCTCGGGGTAGCTGCCCTGCGGGCCGGTCTGAGCTGCTGGTGTGCCGGGGCTGGTTGGCGGCGCCGCACCCATTCCCGCGGGGAGGGCTGCCGGGTCCGTGCTGGCGGTTGCCGCTGCTGGGACCGGGCTGGGAATGTCGGCGTCCGCTTCCAGATCAGTGTCGGAATCAATCCCAACTGCTGGACTGGCATCAGAAGCGGGGCCCGTGGTTTCGAAGAGGCGGTCCCACCGCTGCTCATCAGTGGCTGCGGGAGTCCACTCCGGGGCGTCTCCGTCGGCGGCGAAGTTGGGGAGGGCGCGGGTGGTGTCTGTGCTGGCCAGTGCGGCCGCTTCGCCTGTGGAGTCTGTGGAGTCTGTGGAAGCGGTGTCTTTCGTGTCCTTGGGGGCGTCAGGGGCGTCGGTGTATCCGGTGTCTTCGGGGATGCCGGTGTCTCCGCCGTCCTCGGTGTCTGGGATGGCGGTGTCTTTCGTGTCCCCGGCGTCCTCGGGGGCGTCGGCTGGTTCCGCGTCATGTGGCTCGTCGACGGCGTCAGGATTGCCATCAGTGCTGTCGGCTGCGGCCTCCGGGTCCCCGTCGGTCGTGTCGCCCGCTGCTCCGCCGGCGGGTGCTGTCCCGGCGGGAGCGGCCTTCGTTGTCGGGTCTGCCGTCGGGACCGCACCGGCGACGAGCAGGCCTGCATCCAGGGCCTCCTGCTCGACACGGCGGGCTTCGGCGGCGATTTCCTCAAGCGATGCAGCGCGTGCGGTGTCTTCGCTGATCCGTGCCGGGTTGAGGGAAGGCTCAACCAGCTGGACGTCGTCGGCGGAGACCGACAATTCCGGCTCGACCGTCTCGGGGGATACCTCGGCGTCGCTGAGCTGCACAGTGTCCGGGTCAACCAGTTGCGGTTCAGCGACGTGAATGGGCTCGGATTGGTGCTCTTCAGCGCCGCTCTGTGCCGGATCGGATTCGGAGTCCCGCGGGGTGCGCTCCTGATCGCTCATGATGTTCCGCCCTGCCTTCTACGTTCTTGTGCGTCCGCCCTCACTGCAGGCTCCTCTGCTACGACTTTAGCCAAGTTTCGGCTGCAGTAGGCGGGAGCCGGTAGCACCAAGTGTACTGACGAAGATCGGCGATTTTCGGGCGGCAGGGAGGGCGCACGCGGAGACTGGGAAAGCATGTAATCTATAGGTACGACAAACTGACCAAATACTCCGGGGCCTCGCTGCAGCCTTGGGCCGATAAGGCCCCAGTGACCACCTCCGGATCGACGCAAAAGGGGGTCACGCCATGGGGCGCGGCCGTCAAAAGGCAAAAGCTACCAAGCAGGCTCGGGACATTAAGTACTTCAGCCCCGCGACTGATTACACGGCACTGCAGCGAGAGCTCACAGGCCCGGGCGAGCGAGCCTCCAAACGTTCTACGGATCCGATGGAGCCGGTTGAACCGGACTACTCGGCTTACGAAGACAAGTACGCAGATGTGGACGACGACGAGGACGACGGCGGATCACGCCGCACTGGTTGATTCACTGCACTGGTTGAGTCACTGCACCAAAAAAGTGGGGTAACCGCAAAATAGCCGTTGCGCAACGGCGATTCTGCGGGTACCCCACTTTTTTGTGCTCGAAAGCGGGCGGGGCTTAGGCGTACTGGCCCACGAGGCGCACCGATCCACCGTCGACACCCTTGGCGCCCTGCACATAATCCGGTCCGTCAGTTGACTCGTTGGAGGCTGCTGCAATCTGGCCCATTACCCAGGCGGGGACGCCACGCTCGGTCAACCGGGCAATGGCGGCGTCTGCTGCCGGCGCGGACACCACCGCAACCATTCCCACACCAAGGTTCAGGGTGCGTTCGAGGTCCGGCAGCGGCACGGCACCGAGTTCGGCGACCAGCTTGAAGATGGCAGGCAGTTCCCAGGTGGAGCGGTCCACCGTTGCTTCCAGGCCGTGCGGCAGCACCCGGGCCAGGTTGGCGGCCAGACCGCCACCGGTGACGTGGCTGAAGCCGTGCACACCGGCGTCGTTGGCAACGGGCAGGAAGCGGGCCAGATCCAGACAGTCCGCGGCGTAGACGCGGGTGGGCTCAAGAAGTTCCTCGCCGAGGGTCCGCCCGAGCTCGCTAACCTGGCGGTCCAACGCCCAGCCAGCCTGGTTGATGATCCGGCGGACCAGCGAGTAGCCGTTGGAGTGCAGGCCGGAGGACGCCATCCCGATGACGACATCGCCCGCACGCACCCGGTCGGGACCGAGCAGTGAATCCGCTTCGACCACGCCGGTCGCGGCGCCGGCGACGTCGTATTCATGTTCTCCGAGCAGCCCGGGATGTTCAGCGGTCTCGCCACCCACCAGGGCGGTGCCAGCCACCGAGCATGCGGCGGCGATGCCCCGCACGATGTCGGCGATACGTTCGGGGACAACCTTGCCGCACGCGATGTAGTCGGTCATGAAGAGCGGCTCGGCGCCAACCACCACAATGTCGTCGACCACCATGCCCACCAGGTCAAACCCGATGGTGTCGTGGATATCCATGGCCTGCGCGATGGCCACCTTGGTGCCGACGCCGTCGGTCGACGTCGCCAGCAGAGGCTTGCGGTAGGTCAGGAGCCGGGACACGTCGTAGAGTCCGGCGAATCCGCCCACCCCACCAATGACCTGGGGGCCGTGGGTGGCCCGGACGGCGTCCTTCATCAGTTCAACGGCGCGGTCGCCGGCTTCGACGTCAACTCCGGCGCTGGCATAGGTGATGGGGGAGTTGGAGGTCATACCCGTTCTTTCTTGTCTTCGTCGGTCAGCACTGCCTCGAACTCGCTGTCAGGCCCGGGATCGCAGCCGTTGGAGCCAGGATTGTCGGCGGGATCAACCCGTTCCAGGAGATTCTTGCCGCGGCGTTCCTCAGCCGGGAGTGCGATTGGATAGTCGCCGGTGAAGCAGGCGGTACACAGGCGTTCGCGGGGCTGCTCGGTGGCGGCGATCATTCCGTCTTCGGAAATGTAGGCCAGGCTGTCAGCGCCGATCGAGTTGCTGATCTGCTCCACTGCCGCACCGTTGGCGATGAGCTCGGCCCGCGACGCGAAGTCGATGCCGTAGAAGCACGGCCAGCGGACCGGTGGGGAGGAAATCTTGACGTGCACCGACGCTGCGCCAGCTTCACGGAGCATTCGCACCACTGCCCGCTGGGTGTTGCCGCGCACAATTGAATCGTCCACCACGATGATCCGTTTGCCCCGGATGACTGACTCCAGCGCGTTGAGCTTCAGGCGGATGCCGAGCTGGCGGAGGGTCTGGCTGGGCTGGATGAAAGTGCGGCCCACGTAGGAGTTCTTCACGAACCCGTGGGCGAACGGAATACCCGACTGCTCGGCGAATCCCACCGCGGCAGGGGTGCCCGATTCGGGGACGGGGATGACGACGTCGGCCTCGGCTGAGTTCTCGCGGGCGAGTTGCCGGCCCATTTCCACGCGGGCCTCGTACACCGAGCGGCCAGCGATCGCAGCGTCGGGACGGGCCAGGTAAACGTACTCGAAGACGCAGCCGGCCTTGGTGGGCGTGGCGAACTTGCGGGTCCGGACGCCGTCCTCGTCGATGGCAATGAATTCGCCGGGCTCGATTTCCCGGATGAAGCTGGCGCCCACGGTGGCGAGGGCGGCCTGCTCGGAGGCGACCACCCAGCCGCGTTCCAGCCGACCGAGGACCAGGGGGCGGACGCCGTGGGGGTCCCGGGCCGCGTAAAGCGTGCCTTCGTCCATGAAGACGAAGCAGAATGCGCCGCTGATTTTGGGGAGTAGTTCGAGGGCTGTTTCCTCGAGGGAGCGGCCGTCGTCGCCGGCCAGGAGGGTGGTCACCAGTGCGGTGTCCGAGGTGTTTCCCTGGGCCATTTCGCCGCTGCGGGGCTTGCCGTGGCGGGCGAGGACCATCTGGTAGAGGTCGGCCGAGTTGGTCAGGTTGCCGTTGTGGGCGAGGGCGACGGTGCCGACGGCGGTGGCACCGAGGGTCGGCTGCGCGTTGGCCCAGTTGGAGGAGCCGGTGGTCGAATACCGGCAGTGGCCCACAGCGATATGGCCTTCAAGGGTGTTGAGGGTGGTTTCGTCGAAGACCTGGGAGACCAGGCCCATGTCTTTGTAGACGCTGATCCGCTCACCGTTGCTGGTGGCGATGCCCGCAGACTCCTGGCCGCGGTGCTGCAGGGCGTACAGACCGTAGTAGGCGAGCTTGGCTACCTCCTCGCCGGGAGCCCAGACACCGAATACGCCGCAGGCATCCTGGGGCCCCTTCTCGCCTGGAAGAAGGTCATGGGAAAGATTTCCGTCACCGCGAACCATTGCATCATTCTCTCACGCGTTGGGGTCTGCGGCTCCACCGGTTACTCGGGGAACTGGTCGTCGTCGTATGTGCGCTGGGCGACTGCCCGCTTGGAGCGTCGGACGCTGATCCGATCCAGCACCAGCACCAGCAGCGCGCCGAGCAGCAGGCCGGGGATCGCAAACACCATGATGAAGAATCCGAAGATGGATTCGCGGGTCAGGGTGGGGTCGCCGGGGCCCGCGTAGGCGACGATCGCTGCGATAACAACACCCACCAGCACGCCAAGGCCCATGAAGGGCGCAAAGCGCGGAGCACGGCGCACCGTGACTTCCCTACGGGCTGGTCCCTGCCCCGGGGTCGCGCCGGGCCCTGCGGCCGCGGGGCGGGCAGTAACCGAAGGGTCGTTGTCGTCGCGAGGCGAGGGTAGCTCTGAACTCATGCTTTAAGGCTACCGGCGTTTAGCCGATCCGCCTGACCAATTGGTACCCGTTCTCCTGGAAGACGAGTTCGTAGGATTCCCCGGGGTAGGTTTCCTCGGCATGCGCCACCCCGTCGGCCGGGTGGGTGGGACCCCAACTCCAGTCCTGGTCGTCGACAATCAGGTATTCCGGCGCCGGATTATCGTTGCCCAGCCAGAACACCTCGGTGTCGGGGACCAGGTACGGCATCAGCACCACCCCCGTCTCCACGGTCGAACCAGCGGGAATCTGAGCCATCACCTGGTGCGCTGTCGCCCACCGTTCGGACTGGCGGAAGGTCGCCGGATCGGCCAGCTCGCCCAGGGGCTGGCTCGGCAGCAACAACAGGGCAGCGACGGTCACCGCGGGGACGACGACGGCGTCAGCCGAGCGCAGCCACCGCCGCCCCGATCTGCGGGAGGTATCGATTGCGTCGATCAGTGCGGCGAACAGGACTGGCATCAGGACGGCGCTGTAATGCCACTCCGGGCCCCAGTACACATCGTTGCCCGAGACGAAACGCCAGGCCAGGGTGGGCACCATGATCAGCGACAGCGGTGACCTCAGGAACAGGAAGCCTCCCGCCAGCAGCAGCAGCCACACCGTTTCGTATTTCGCGCTGGCCGAGAAAATGGTGACCAGCGCGCCAACCGGGTCAGCAATCATCCCGCGAACGTCGATCCGGTCTGAATAGTCGTACTGGCCGCCAGTGTTCAGGAGCGGCAGGATCACCGCCACGGAGAGCAGCAGCCAGCCGACGCCCCACGCCGCCAGCCACAGCCCGATCCGGTCCCGATACCGCCACGCGATGACCAACCCGATCGCGGCAACCGTCAGGCCGAGGTCCTCTTTCACGAAAACCAGCAGTCCAGCCCAGGCGACGGCGGTGCGCAGCCGCCCGATGATCATCGACTCAAGAGCGAGCGCAAGAAGCAGGATGGCGAGCGCGATCTCGTGGAACTGCGCGGCCACCGCCGTCTGAAGACCCCACGACAATCCGTAGGCTACGCCGAGGCAGCTGCCGGCCACCGTGCCGAGCCGCCGGATGCCTAGCCGAGCGATCACGAGGACCGACAGTCCGATCAGAATGTTTTGCAGAATCAGCAGGGTCAGGCCGGAGGGGAAAAACGCGTAGGCGGGACCAAGAATTACCAGCAGCGGATGGAAGTGGTCACCCAGGAGGTTGAAGCCGTCACCCTTGATCGACACAATCGGCGCGTCGAAGCCGGCGTAGGCCTTGGCCAGCTGGGTGAAGATGCCGAGGTCCCAAGACGGGGTAGCGAGCCGGTTCCACTGCGCCACGGAGTAGACCGTGTAAGTGGCGGTGATCAGCAGGGCGATGATCACCGCGGCGGG
>NZ_ASZW01000253.1:8724-9098 GCF_000468215.1 Arthrobacter sp. CAL618
CGGCCGCCACCGACGACCGCACACCTTCAGTGATGAAGGTGGTTCGGCGAAGTGAATGTTGAGCTGTCACGGTGTCGGCGGAGTGCCGGTGGGGAACAGGGGAAGCCAATCGCTCAGGTCGGCCCGCTGCCCCGAGGCGGCAACCTTTCCGGCGCCGACGGCGTCGGCCCAGGCGAGACTTCCAGTCACCAGTGCCAGCCAGGTGGCGGCGTCGGTCTCCACCACATTCGGCGGGGTGCCCCGGGTGTGGCGTGGTCCGCCAATGCACTGCGCCACACCAAACGGCGGCACCCGCACCTCTACGCTGTTGCCCGGCGCCCGGTCAGCCAATTCCTCGAGTGCGTACCGCACGGCGGTGGCCGTCTCGGGGCGGG
>NZ_ASZW01000254.1:0-2122 GCF_000468215.1 Arthrobacter sp. CAL618
GGCCGGGGCGGGGATCCGTCGTCGTCCCATGGGGCCTAGTCCAGGAGAGCCATGACCGGTGCGGCGAGCCGAAGCTTGCCGACCGCTGCGCTGCCGCCCATCACCGGAGGGACCACCTTGCCGAGGACTGCGCTCACTTTGTCGGCGTCGACGGCGCCGGTGGCAGCCAGGAGGGTCAGGCCCACCAGCGTGGTGGCGCGGATGTTGCCGTCGAGTATTTTGAGGGCAAGGGAGACTCCGGTATCGGTGCCCATGACGAGGACGCCTTCGGCGCCGTTCTTGGAGATGATGCCCAGATCCTCCATCACTACCGAGTTTTCGCGGCCCCGGCCGTGTACGGCCCAGGGGTAGTCGAGCATCGCGGTGGCAATGGTCGCGGCGCGGGCGTCAGCGTTCTTGTCCGAGGGTGCCTTGGAGAACTTGCCGATGCCGCGGGCGAGGCCCGTCAGCGAGACGGCGGCGAGGGGCGCCCCGCAGCCGTCGACACCCCAGTGGGAAATCTTCTCTTCGGTGTACTCCTCAATGACCGCGGCGATGCGCTCCTGCAACGGGTGGGAGGGGTCAAGATACGTGGAGTGGTCCCAGTTGTTCTCGGTGCAGGCCCACAGGAAAGCGGCGTGTTTGCCGGAGCAGTTGAACGCGATGCGCTGCTTGCCCTTCTCCGTGCGGATCAGCCAGTTGCGGGCTTCCTCGTCCTGGGGCCAGTCGGCGGGGCATTGGAGGTGCTCCTCCGAGACTCCTGCCGCGCTGAGCATGGTGCGCACCACATCCATGTGCTCATGCGATCCCACGTGGCTGGCCGCGGCCAGAGCGACCTGAGGCCCACGCAACGGCACTCCAGACTGCATCGCGGCGAGCGCCTGAAAGGGCTTCAGGGTGGAGCGGGGAAAGATGGGGGCGTGGATGTCGCCGAGTTCAGTGACCACAGTGCCATCGGCGGCGAGGATCACTGCAGATCCCAGGTGGCGCGATTCGATGAAGCCGTTGCGTTCCAGGACGGCAAGTTCGACGGCGTCGGCGGAGGAGAAAGTCTGAGGCATGAGACAAGTATCGCTTATCGGCTGTCGAGGTGGAGCTTGTACCCACCGGAGGAACGGACATCCGGTGGGTACAAGGTTTGGGGAGCGCTATTCGGCGGTGAACTGCACTGACTGCCAGCCGGAGGCGCCGTTGGGCACCGTGTCGGCGCGTTCCTCGGTCTGTACGCCGTCGGGGTCGTAGGCGCGGGCGCGGACGGAGTGGGAGCCCGCTTCGACGTTGATCTCATGGGACCACTGGCGCCAGGTGTCCACCGAGGCTTCGGCGGCGAGAGTGGCTTCCTCCCAGTCGCCGTCATCGACCTGGACCTCCACCTTGGTGATGCCGCGGTGCTGGGCCCAGGCGGAGCCGCCGATGGTCGACGTCCCGGCCGACACCTGGGCGAAGGAACGGGGCACCTCGACGCGGGCCATGGTCTTGATCGGCCCCTGCTCGGACCAACCGCGGTCGGTCCAGTAGGCGGTCTTGTCGGCGAATCGGGTGACCTCAAGGTCCACCACCCATTTGGTGGCTGACACGTAGCCGTACAGGCCGGGCACCACCATGCGGACGGGGAAGCCATGCTCCAGCGGCAGGGGCTCGCCGTTCATTGAAATGGCGAGCATCGCATCGCGGTCATCCTGCAGGATCGGCAGGGGAGTGGAGGCGCTGAAACCGTCGGTACTGGTGGAAAGGACCATGTCGGCGCCGGCCGTGGGCCTGGCGCGGGCCAGCAGGTCGCGGAGCGGGTAGCCGAGCCATTTGGCGTTGCCCGCCAGATTTCCGCCGACCGGGTTGGACACACAGGTGAGGGTGATGTGGCGTTCGATCAGGTCGGCATCGAGCAGGTCCCGGAACGTGATGGTGAATTCTTCCTCGACCATGCCGTGCACCCGCAGCTCCCAGGTCTCCAGGTCGATCTGCGGCACGCTCAGCGCGGTGTCGATGCGGTAGAAGTCCGGGTTCGGGGTGACCCAGGGGACGACGCCGTCGACGCCGGACTCCACACCGGCAGGGATAGCCGGCGCGGCGCTGGCCGGGGTGGGAAACGTGAGGGCCTCCCGGGCCATGTTGACGGTATTCCGGGCGCTGGAAATGGCACGGC
>NZ_ASZW01000254.1:2131-4558 GCF_000468215.1 Arthrobacter sp. CAL618
CGCGGCACCCGCGATGACTGCGGTGATGCCGGCGGCGGCAAAAAAGGTGCGGCGGCTGGTGCCGGTGGCTGGGGTGTTGGTGCTGGTCGCTTCCTGGGTGGCGTCGGCGTCGTCGCGGGTTTTATGCAGCGCACGGATCAGGTAGCGCAGGGCCAGGAGGCCGACGGCGGTCCCGATCACCGTGGGGACAGCGTCCAGCAGGGTGGCGCCGGCCCGGGAAATCACCGCCGCAACAATGACGGCGCCCATCAGGACCACGCCGGCTACACCGAGCACCCACTTCCGGTAGGCGACCACACCGAGGATGGCGGCGAGGAGGACGATGGTGACGCCCATGCCAACGAAAAGTGCCACCTTGTCGTTGGTGCCGAACGTGGCGATCGCGAAGTCCTTCAACCACGGCGGGGTGAAGTCGATGAAGGTGGAGCCGAGGGCGATCAGGGGCGCGGCACGGGCGGTCAGGAAGGAGCCAAGCAGTTCTGCCACGCCCAGCACCAGGCCGGCACTGACTATCCCAGCTAGTGCTGCCAGCATGGATTCCTTGCGCCCGGGGCGTCGTAAAGCGTTCATGCACCTTATTCGGAGTGGTGCGCCGTGCGTATGGGTTGTCACAGGGCCGATTACCCCGTCACAGCTTCGCGAGGATCCAGCCGAGACAGTACGCTGAACTACTGTGAAGGTTCTAGTGATTGGCCCCGGCGGCCGCGAACACGCCCTTGTCCGAGCACTGCTATCCGACCCGTTCGTCCACGAGGTGCATGCAGCCCCCGGCAACGCGGGGATGGGCAGCATCGTCCCCACCCACGAAGTCGACGCCGCTGACCCGGCCGCTGTGACAGCCCTGGCCCAGTCCCTGGACTCGGACCTCGTGGTGATCGGCCCGGAGGCGCCGCTCGCTGCTGGAGTAGCTGACGCACTGCAGGACGCGGGAATCCCCGTCTTCGGTCCGTCCCGGGAGGCCGCCCAGCTTGAGGCGTCCAAAGCCTTCGCCAAACAGATCATGGCCGCAGCCAACGTCCCCACCGGCATGGCCCGGGTTGCTTCTAACGCCGAGCAGGCAGCCGAGGCGCTGGACATCTTCGGCGCACCCTACGTGGTCAAGGATGACGGTCTGGCCGCCGGCAAGGGCGTCGTCGTCACCACTGACCGGGCCGAGGCGCTGGACCACGCGCAGGCCTGCTTCGACGCTGGCGGCACGGTGGTCATCGAGGAGTTCCTTGACGGCCCCGAGGTGTCCCTCTTTGTGCTCTCCGACGGCCGCAACGTGCTTCCGCTCGCCCCTGCCCAGGATTTCAAACGCATTTACGACGGCGATCAGGGGCCGAACACCGGCGGCATGGGAGCCTATTCGCCCCTCGACTGGGCGCCAGCGGGACTGGTTGACGAGGTCATCGACCGGGTGGCCCAGCCCACCATCGACGAGATGGCCCACCGCGGGACACCGTTCGTTGGAGTCCTCTATGTTGGGTTGGCCCTCACCACCCGCGGCCTTCGTGTCATCGAATTCAACGCCCGCTTCGGTGATCCCGAGACGCAGGCCGTCCTTGCCCGGCTGAAGACTCCGCTAGGCGGAGTGCTCATGGCAGCAGCCAAGGGTGGGCTGGACCAGGTTGAAAGCCTCAACTGGTCTCCCCAGTCGGCAGTGGCCGTGGTCCTCGCGTCGGAGCACTACCCCGACGCTCCCCGCACGGGCGATCGCGTCCGCGGCCTGAAGCGGGCCGAGGGGATCGACGGCGTCCAGGTGCTGCACGCCGGAACCGCCCTCAAGCACGGCAAGGTGGTATCGGCCGGTGGCCGGGTACTCGCCGTAGTCGGGCTCGGAGATGACCTGACGGCCGCCCGCGACAGGGCCTACCGTGGGATCGCCGAGCTGAGCCTCAAGGGCGGTCAGTTCCGGCGGGACATTGCGTTGAAGGCCGCGCAGGGTGAGGTGGTGGCGCCCGCTGTGGCCTCCCCGTTGTCGCCTGTCACTGCCGCGTCGGCGGCCACGCCCGCGGGGGCCTGAGCGTGACGTTCGCGCCGTCGTTCATTGACGTACCCGGGTGGGCGCACATCTATTCGGGAAAAGTGCGTGACCTGTACTCGCCCCTGACCGGACCCGATGACCGGGTGCTGGTGGTCGCGAGCGACCGGATCAGTGCCTACGACTTCGTACTGTCCTCCGAGATCCCCGACAAGGGCCGGGTCCTGACCCAGCTGAGTCTGTGGTGGTTTGAACAGCTGGCCGAGGTACCCAACCATGTGCTGTCGACCGATGTGCCGGCCGAGGTTGCTGGTCGGGCGATGATCTGCCGGAAGCTGGAGATGTTCCCGGTGGAGTGCATCGCCCGTGGGTATCTCACCGGGTCCGGGCTGCTGGAATACCGCTCGTCGGGCACAGTATGCTCGCTTCCGCTGCCGTCCGGGCTGGTGGATGGGTCGCGGCTC
>NZ_ASZW01000254.1:4567-42921 GCF_000468215.1 Arthrobacter sp. CAL618
AGCCGGCGGTGTTCACGCCCTCGGCGAAGGCCGCGGTGGGGGATCACGACGAGAACATTGCCTACGACGACGTCGTCGCCACCGTGGGCGCGCCCGTGGCGGAGGAACTGCGTCGGCTGACCCTGGCCATCTACGGCCGGGCCGAGGAAATTGCCCGGTCCCGGGGGATCATCCTGGCGGATACGAAGGTGGAGTTCGGGCTCTCTACCGACGGGCAGATCACCCTCGGCGATGAGGTCCTGACACCCGACTCGTCACGTTTCTGGGATGCTGCCCTGTATGCCCCCGGACAGGCGCAGCCGTCCTTCGACAAGCAATTCGTCAGGGATTGGCTCACTTCGGAGGCATCCGGGTGGGATAAGTCCTCCACCCCGCCGGAACTCCCCGCCGAGATTATCGAGAAGACCCGCGGCCGTTACATTGAGGCCTATGAGCGGCTGACGGGCCTCACCTTCGCCTAGCCTTTGCACTCCTTTTCACCAGACCAGCTCCGGCCGCCGCCTGTTCTCCCACTGGTGGGTCTCCATCACTGGGTTCTTTTGGTCGAGGTCCTTGCAGGTTACTCCAGGCATGCCCTCCACAAAATGGATCAGATCATGACGATCGCCGCTTAGATGGAGCGCCTGGATGCTGGCTATGCCAGGCCCCGCCCGACACAGGTCATGCCGAAGACGCAGCGCTACCGTATCGCCGATCGCTTCACTTCGGATGAACTTGCTCGGCTCGTGGCTCGCTATCAAGATGGCGAGATGAGTACGGCGCTGGCCGCGAGTGTGGCATCGCCAAATCAACCTTTCTTCGGCTGCTTGCGGAGCATGGCGTCGACGCTCGACCCCGCGGCCTAACGCCAGCCAAAGAGAAGGAGATCCTACGGCTCCGCAAGCAAGGGATGATCATCCGGGATATCGCCAAGCGGATCGGCTGCAGTTACGACACGGCAAGGAAGTTCCTGCTTGCTGGGCGGACCTTGTGAGCCCCGCAGATCGACGCAATTAGGCCGTTTGAGGGTGGAACGTCAGTTGTGTCGATTCTTCTTGACGGTAGCGCACGGCCTGTCACAATAGGGGGCAGGATGATTCCCGTGGGACGTATCAAATTTGGGGGTAAGTTGGCGCACCTGACAGGTTCGTGTCCGCAGTGCGCACTTAGCATGAGGCAAGATCGTGAACTTTAGACTGCCTCATCTCGCGAGCCAACTACAGATCGAACAATGGGCGAGCAGATATGACGCCAGGTCCTCGCTTCCGAACTTGACTCGACGTCTGATCGTAGAGCTGGTCCCCAACGTCACCGAACTGTCGATGGAGGGGGATGAGCATGTCGATTTTTCTGGGTTCGATGGCCTTGTTACGTCCCCGATCAAAACTCCTTTCGTTCCAGCCGGCCGCAGTGTTTGGGAATTTGGGGCTAGCGGTGATCCAAGGACGAAGGCGAAAAAGGACTACGACAAGCGCACGAAGGAGGCTCCCGGCGTCGATCGCGCTTCAACTACGTTCGTCTTTGTGACCCCGCAGCGGTGGGCAGGGGGGCATGACTGGGCAAAGGAGAAAGCAGATCTCGGAGAGTGGAAAGACGTTGTCGTTCACACGTCGGCAGACTTATACGCTGCACTGGAGATCTCTCCACGAACACATATTTGGTTTTCGGAAGAAATAGGCATCCCCTCGAACGGTGTTTGCACCCTAAGCGATTGGTGGGAGCGGTTCACAGCAGACACAAACGGGCTGATCACCCCCGAACTACTTCTAGCAGGTCGCACGACTGATGCGTCGCAGCTCTTAACCCGTCTTCTGAATAGCGGGGGATCACACATCTGGGTAGGTGCACCATCGACTGACGACGTACTAGCATTTGTGGCTGCGGTAATTAAGAACTCGGATCCGGAAACGAGACAAGTATTGCTCGAACGAGCTCTAGTCGTCTTCGATCCTGGTGCGCTCTTGTTCCTTGGCCAAGCGGAGGGTCTCTTAATATTGGTTCCGTTCGAGGAATCACTCATAAGACACGCCGACCTCGTAAGAGGCCATCACGTGGTAATGCATACGACAAACGAAGCGAAGGCGACCTTCAGTCTGGCACCCATCCCGATCAATGACTCCGAAGACATGCTCGCGCAGCTGGGTGTTGAGATGTCACGGAGGTCTGGACTTGGTCGGGCACTGAACAAGAGTCTCCCTCTCTACAAGCAAGCCGTTACTGGGACGATGAGTACTTCCATCGCTGCTGCCTCCGAAAATTTCGCCGTATCACATATCGCTCGGCGAGCATGTCTGCTTGGATCCTGGAACTTCGACCATGCGGGTGACGCCGCAATGGTTGAGCAAATCACTGGTCGCACTACAGCTGAGGTCGAGGAGGAGCTCCAGCAATGGACTCAGGGTCCTGCTCCTGCCTTCTCACGAGTGGGCAGCGCATGGAAGATTTTTGATCCAGCTCAGAGTTTTATTGGTGTCGCTCCGCTCCTCACTAAGGACGATTTTCAGACGTTGGAAACAGCGGTACAAGAAGTTCTCGGAGCGGTCGATCCCAAGCTCGACCTCGCACGGGAGGATCGCTGGAAAGCAGGTTTGGAAGGAAAACTTCGAGCTCACTCCACTGATCTCCGCAAAGGTATAGCACGCACACTTGCGCTCATGGCCGCAGCCGGAGACGGCATAGGTAGCGGGGTGCCTTCTCAGTCCATTCGCAGTTGGTCACTGCTCTTAACTCGAGCTGTCCTACAGCGAGCAAATGAGGATTACACCGGCAGGCTTTGGGAGTCCCTCCTAGATGTATTGTCGCTACTTGCCGAAGCGGCACCTGACATCTTCCTGGCAGAGCTTGAAGTGGCCGTCAAGAAGGACGGACCGCTCGATGGCAAGATCTTCCTGGACTCAAGCAATGATTTCCTGTCTCCCGCAAGTCCTCACACCTACGTACTGTGGTCGCTTGAAGTGCTGGCGTGGAGTTCGATGTATTTCGGAGGTAGCTCGGCACTGCTGATGACGCTCGCAGAACAAGATCCTGGCGGCAAGCTTTCAAACCGACCCGTTCGCTCCCTCGTCAATGTCTTCACTCCATGGCATCCTCAGACCGCTGCCTCACTCAAATCACGGAATGCCGTCCTGTCCAAGATCGCTCGCACTGATACGAAGGCTGCATGGGACGTGGTTGTCTCGCTTCTTCCTGACGCGCATGCAATCGCGATGGATAACAGCGGCCCTGAGTTTCATGACTGGAAGGATCAGGTCCTAGATTCGAAAGTTACGATGGGGAGCTACGTAGAGTCTGTAGCTCATGTGGTCAAGCTGTGTACAGAGATGGCAAGGACGGATCCACGCCGGCTTGTTACTTTGGTCGACAAGATCGATGATCTGACGCCGGAGTTGAGGACGGAAGTTCTCGGCGTCTTCCAGGATTTCGCTGAAGAAGACGGCGATGAGACAACCAAGGAGATGGTCTGGAAGAGTCTGACATCCCTCATTCGTCGACATCGTAAGTTCTCCGACGCGCAGTGGGCCCTCGATGAGCCGACTTTGCAGCAACTAGATGTACTGGCGCAACAGTTAGAGCCTGGCGACCAAAGTGAGAAGGTCGAATGGCTCTTTGACTACCATCCCGATCTCGGCAACCCTGATCCGGGCAGTGACTTTGACGTCTACCAGAAGGAACTTGAGCGGCGTCAAATCGAGGCAGTGGAAATGATCTACGGCGAGTCAGGGTTGGCCGGTTTGATCGAGCTCGCTAGGAAGGTCAAAACCCCGTGGAGTCTGGGATACGCGGCTGCGTCTTCCTCCTTCAAACTTGATTTGGACGAGGTCACTTCGCGGATTGTCGATGAAGACCCGGCTATTTGCGAATTCGCCACATCGGCTATAAGGAATCGGTTCGACGGCGACACCGCTGGTGTTATTGCTTTATCAGCCCGACATGGTGATAGTCCGCTGATCGCTGCTCGTGTGCTTCGTATTGCTGACGACCTACCCAAGGCATGGAAAGCTGCTTACGATTCGGGCCCGACTACCGACAAGCTCTACTGGTCAGAGTTTGTCACTTTTGGACGCGGCGGTGACTTCAATCTTGTGAATGAGACCGCCACGAAACTTGCTGAGCACGGCCGGGTGGCTGTTGCCCTGGATCTCCTGGCTATCTACTCGCACAACAGCAGTGATCGCGTAGATCCAAGCCTGGTAGCAAGGCTCATCGGTGACTTTGTGTCGGCTAGTGACACCGAGGCCGCCGTACTTTCTCAATACGATCTCGCTTCACTCCTGGACTATGTCAGAAAATCTGACGTCGTCTCTGGTGAGGAGCTTGGTCTCCTAGAGTGGAAACTCTTACCGGCACTGGATCACAGCGCGAACGTGGAAGCTCTCCAGGCGTTAATGGCGTCCGTGCCTGAGTTCTTCGTCCAGATCATCGCCTGTCTATACCGGCGCGAGACTGGCGAAGATGACATCGAAAACTCTAAGGCGCTGGCTCGAAATGCCTGGGATCTACTTCATCGATGGAGAGTGGTCCCCGGGTCTAAGACCGTCGGTGGGGAGATTGATGAGGAGGTCCTTAGTAGCTGGGTTAATCGAACACGCGAGCTGCTACTTGAGGCAGATCGATTAGATGTAGGTGAAGCCCACATAGGACAGGTTTTCGCCCATGCTAGACCAGATGGTGACATCTGGCCCGCCCTTGCCGTGCGCAACTTCCTTGATACCAACAGCACGGAAGTCATAGATCGCAACTTCGTAGTCGGTATACATAACAAACGAGGAGTGACATCGCGCGGTATGACGGAGGGCGGCGATCAAGAGCGTGCTTTAGCTGCGCAGTATGAGGTCTTCGCTAGTCAGATATCCGATGAATGGCCGAAGACAGCTCGGCTGCTTCGCAGAGTAGTCGAGGGATACCGTGAAGAAGCCAGAAGAAACGATGAGGAGGCGCAGCGTATACAAGAAGGCTTCGATCTGTAGTGCGCAAGTTGGCGCTCGTGTCGTGTTTCGCTCGCTTACAGGACTCCTCCTGGTCTTGAGTCTGGGTCGTAGTTACCGCGTACGCTGACTAAAGAAAAATGACCTGGGGGTTCAGGTCATTTTTCTTGTGATCGTCGCAGACTGTTTCGAGTAAGTGACGTTAGGTATCATTTTTGTCGAGGTCCTTGCAGGTTACTCCAAGCACGGCCGCCACAAAATGGATCAGCTCATGACGATCGCGGTCGCGCTGAAGCGAATGGATTCTGGCCAGACCAGGCCACGCCCAACGCAGCTCATGTCGAAGACCCAGCGCTACCGCGTCGCCGATCGATTCAGTTCGGATGAGCTGGCTCAGCTCGTGGCTCGCTACCAAGCCGGCGAAATGAGCACGACTTTGGCGCGTGAGTGCGGCATTGCCAAGTCAACCTTCCTTCGTCTGCTTGCGGAGTACGGCGTCGACGCTAGACCTCGCGGCCTGACACCAGCTAAGGAGAAAGAGATCCTTCGACTCCGCCAGCAGGGGATGATCATCCGCGACATCGCCAAACGGGTCGGATGTAGCTACGACACGGCCCGGATATTCATAAAGAGTCACGGAAGCGACAGCTCAAGTCCGGAGTCACTAGAAGCCGTATAGATGATGCCGTGCACCGAATGCAGCAGACCCGCCTTCGAGGAGGTCCTCAGCCAATTGACGGATCGTGGGGTTGTCTAGGGATCCGATTCCATTGGCGATTGGCTGGCCCTTCCGACCATTCCCTTCCAGTGCGATCACGAGCTCAGCATCCCCGAGCACGGGGATGTTCGCGTTGTGTGTACTCAGGATTATCTGGCGTTGGCCCTTCAGGCTACGGAGTCGCTTCACAACACCACTGAAGACGAAGCGGTTGTCTAGGTCGTCTTCAGGTTGATCGATGACGAGTGGAGCGGCACTGGCACCCAGCAACAAGAGCAGTAGTGCAGTTGCTCGCTGTCCCTTGGATAGATCTTCCAGCTTGCGATATTCGCGCGGATCGTCCTCGTTTGAAACGTCAAGGAATACGTCTGCGGCGAGGCCAACAGTAGTCTCCTCGAGTTGTCGGAAGAGTAGTTCACCTGCAGCTAGAAGATTGGTGGCCTGCGCTCCACGAATGCCAAACTTCTCTTCCAGAGACTCTCGGCCTAGTCGGGCCGAGTCAGCCAGAGCTGAAGGGCTGAATCCATCGGAGTCTACAGCTGTCATGATTGTTGTCCGGGCGCCATTAACGTGAGAGGTGATCAGTTGTTTGATGTGCTCGCGGTGAGGTGACTCGACGGGCCTCACGTTGACCGTGCCGTCTGTCGCTGAGTTGGCCTCTCGGATTGCTTGGCGTAAGCGTTGCGCCTTTGCCCGTTGGGCGATCTGGAGCTCTCCGAGGAGATCGGTTCGTTCTTGCGTGAGGTTTCGAATCTTGACCTCATGGGTAGGTCGAGCGGACGCCTTTTGCCTCAGTCCTTGAAGTGCCCTTGATGTCGCGACGAATTCACCTGGATCATTGCCTTCATCCTTCAGCTTGCGCAGGGTCTCAGCTGTAGATTGACGGACTTCGTCCGTCTCGTCCGTCCAAGCAGTATGTACTTTGCTTGCTTCCAGTCTGGCTGTATCGACTGCGTTCCGGATGGACTCGAGTGCGGATTCGACCGTCTTAGCCGCAGTCTCCAAGGCTACCGAAAGGTCAGCGAGTGTTTCCGCTCTCGGCGATTCTTTAAGACCCTCAAGCTCGGCTCTGAGGCCACCCGGTATGTCTTCGTTCGTGACAGTCATCAGGTAATCGGCCATGCTACCGATACGCAGTGTTGCCGCTGCGATGATGGCCTCATCTTTTTGGAGCAATTGTTGGTCGGTGAGTTTCTCTCCAAGGTCCGACTCGGTGAAGATTCTCATTTGCTCTTCGAGGCGAGGTAGGTCCGCCAGTTCGCCATCGAGGCGTGCTAAGTCTGCCTCGGCGGAGGCCAGGTGGGTGCGGTTCTGTTGCAGCCGAAGCTGAACATTTGACTCGTCTTCGCTCTGGTTGTCTGGCCCTGCGAACCGCTGGACCATCGCGGCTACATTGTCCTTATCGTGGGCAAGCTCTGCCAATTCGTGTTGGCCGAACACTTCTATTGCCCCAATCACGTCCTTAGCGCTTAGCTGAGAGACGGCGCCAGCCGAGTCTCTGACGATTGGCGCCTGGTCGACTGTGCGCGTCACCTCGTACGTTTCTAATGATGGTCCAACGCCGTTTACAGTCACGACTACGGTTGCACCTGGTCCGAGTACATTCCGAACCATAGATTGATGGTCTTTCTTTGCCTCGGGCCCAAGAGGTTCTAGATCCAGTGCGAAGCGGATGCTTTCAATCGCGGTGGATTTTCCGGTCCCACGTCCGCCGATCAGTGTCGTCAGCTCGTCTGATAGGTCCAGGGAAACACCGTCTAGGAAGCCACCTTCCCAGGCAATTCTTCCGAGGACAGTTCGAGGAGCTGTCGATGGGTCAACGAGGCTTATCCGGGTTCCGGGTGTACGGACCGCAAGTTTGAGGCTCGCCAACTCGCAGGCGCTCAGCTTGAACCAACTGCTTGCGCCTGGTGTGGCCAATGTGTCGGGGTGACAGATATCGTCTGCGTGAATCTTAGCGAGTTCATGTGGGCGTAAGTATGGGGTGGTGCCGGAAAAGATGGCTTCTTGATCTATGCCGTCGGCTACGTCGGGCGTGATTCCGATGGCATGAAGGTTGGCATGTTGAATCATCTTGACTAACGGATTCCCGGAGCGACCCGTGAGCATGCCGCTGTTCGCAACGTTGGCGTGAGCCGGTATTACGAGCGCCCCGGCATCGGTCATGGACTGCATAATCTCTGCGTACGGTCGGCCCGTAGTTCCGTTAGCGCACGACGGTGCAACTCCACACTGGCCGATGGCTGCGTTGATCGTCGACGCGGGTGTATTTCGCTCAAATATGACGAGAAGGTGGATGCCCTCGGACGTGTTAGCTTCAAAGCCCGGAAGTACAGCAATACCAGCGGCTTCTGCATCGTTAGCTAGTCCAAGCGCGGAGTCCACGCACCAATGATCGGTGATTGCAATCATGCTGATATCGAGGTCATGTAGGGCCTGAATCAGTGCGGCGTTGTAACTTTCCTCATCTGGGAACCTGGTCGATGGCGAGTTCCGTCCATGGTAGGTGTACGGATTGACTTGTAATGCTGCACGTATCCACTTCGCCGATTCGATCGGACCAATTTCTGTCATTTCTTCCCCCAGTTTTCTTCGGCCAATGGCGCTGTGTTCAGCTCGTCCCGGCGGGCTCTCCAGTCCGGAAGAAATCCGTCCATGAGCTCCGCAAAGCGTTCGTTGTGGTTGCGTTCAAGCAGATGGGTCATCTCGTGTACCACGATGTATTCGAGGCAGTTCGGGTGCTTCTTGCCGAGTTCGAGATTGAACCAGATGTGGGCAGACTCGCGGTTGCAGCTACCCCATTTTGTCTTCATACGTCGCACCGTCCACTTCGCCACATTGTGCCCTATGATCGGCTGCCACTTGGCTATGAGTTCCGGGATTTCGTGCTTAAGAGCGTCGCGGTACCACTCATCCATAGCTTCGCGACGAGTGTCCGGAGTACTTTCTTTGGGGGCGTGCAATGTCAGGCGCTTGCCGGTGATATCAAACTGAATCCGACCAGGTTCGTTTACGACCTTTAGCCGGTAGCGCTGGCCCCATACATAGTGGGATTCTCCTGTGACCATTTCGCGTTCGGTCTGGCGCACGGCGGTCCGAAGTTGCTCACGCTGTTTCTTTATCCACGGCAGTCGCTGCACGACAGCAAGCCTGATCGCTTCGTCATCGAGTCGCTCAGGCGCTGCAACGCGTACTCGGCCGAGGGGAGGGTAGACCGCGATGTGCAGGTTCTTAATGTTCTTATAGATGACATCGACGTCGATCCCGGCAACGGTGAGATAGGCGCTAGCGATACTCATGACGCGCCTTTATCAGATCAATAAGTGCCTCGAAGCGATCGAAATCACCTGGTAGAACACGCCGAATTGATTGTTCGACAAGCCGTTCCTTCTTGCGGTTGCCCACCCAATCGTGAGGTTTGCTGGTCATGATAGCGGTGTCTACCTGGATCGGAGTGGCAGGATCCGGCCAACCGAAGTCGACGATGGCACGCTGCGCACCGTTTGATGCCCAGTCAGGGTAGGCGGTGTCAGACTCTTTTGAACCGACCTTCTTGGCGTGGGCGATCAGCTGCTCAAGGTATTCCTTGTAGTCGATGGCGCCCTGACGGCGTTGCTCGATGATGGCGTCAAGCAGGCTGGACATGGTCTCGTAGTACTTCGGATTCATCGCATTTTCGTCGACGATGACTTTGCGGATGTTGTTCGCGATGGTTTCGGCGACCGCTTCAGGATCCTTCTTGATCCCGGCCGGGAGCTTGTCGATCGCAGCCGATCCTTGTTCAACGATCAGATCGACGAGCCCAACATTCTTGAAGTCGGCGACTACTTCTGATGCATCGGCCCGGATGTAAGTATCGAGCAGGAATCGCATGCCGGCTTCATATTGTTTGAAATCCACATTCTCGCCCGCACCGAGTTTCACTTCATCACGTACAGCGACGTAGTGGGTGACTTCCTTGGCAATAGTTGCAGTTTCAGTTGCGCTGTATCCAGCCTCCGCCATGTCGTTGGCGATGGCTCCATACGTACGCACCAAGGCTGCGACGGACTTGTAGAGTTCGACGCGCTTGGCTTCGTTGTTCTTGATCTGCTGGGCGTTGCCCTGTTCCATCGCGCAGAAGTAGCGCTGGTACTGAAGTGTTCCTTGGGGTGGTTCGACAGCTTCGCAGAGCGCGCGTATGCGTTCGAGGGCTTCGTCGAGGTCTTCGCGTGCTTGCTGTACGCGATCTTTGAGTAACCCCTCGATGTCGGACTTCTCGTAACCGTCGAGAGCTCCAGATGTGTAGTCCGTGATGGCGTCTTCTAGGGAATTAAAGAGGTCCTGATAGTCAACAATGTAGCCATAGTCCTTGTCATCACCGTCAAGACGGTTGACACGGCAGATGGCTTGGAAGAGCCCGTGGTCGCGCATTTTCTTGTCGATGTAAAGGTACGTGGCTGCTGGCGCGTCGAAGCCAGTCAGCAGCTTGTCGACAACGATCAGGAGGCGCATCTGACCGGGCTCGTTGATGAAGCGGTCTTTGACTTCCTTTTCGAACTGCTCGATCTTCGTCACGGCTTGGTCGGCCGGCTCATCGAAGTGATCGGCCAACATTTGCCGATAGATGTCGTATTGGCGCAGCTTTTCAGTTGCACCGTGGCCTGAATCCTCTTTGGAGATGTCGCTGGCCTGAGGGACGTAGCTCGTGACGATGGCGCACTTGCCCTTGAATCCGGCCTGGCAGAACATCTCGTAGAACTTGCATGCCTGATAGATGCTGGATCCAACGAGCATGGCGTTGCCCTGGTTGTCCATAAGGCGCGGCTTCGTTTCCATGTCCAGCAGGATGTCGTTTACGATCTGCTTGGAACGCGGTTCCGAGCTGACGACTTTTTGCATCGTGCCCCAACGCTTCTTGAGCTCAGCCTTGGAAAGGTCAGTCATGCCTTTGGTCTTTGCGTCGAACCACTGATCGATTTTGGCTGATGAGATCAGATCCTGATCGATGTTGCGGGCCTCGTAGCGTAGGTCAAGTACCACGCCGTCTTCGACTGCTTCGTTGAACTTGTAGGTGTGAATGAAGCTTCCGAAGGTCTCAATGCTGGTTGCTTTATCCGCCTTCAGCAGCGGGGTGCCGGTGAAACCGATGAACATAGCCCCAGGCAGCAGTTGTTTCATGGCTTTGTGCATTTTGCCGGACTGGGTGCGGTGAGCCTCGTCGACGAAGACGAAGATGTTCCCTTTGGCGGAAAAACCCGCAGGTACCTTAGAGTTGAGCTCGGCGATGAAGTCGCGGTCAGATTCCTTTTGGGCGAAGTCGTCGTCGCCACCGCGGAACTTGTGGACGAGTGAACACATTAGCCACGGCTCATTGCTATTGAGGGATCCAATAAGATCAGCGCCGCTCGCCGTGCGATAAATGTCCTCGTTGACACCGTTGAAAACCCGTTTGATCTGGTCGTCCAGTTCAGTGCGGTCAGTGATAATGAGGACACGGGCCTGGTTGTCGCCTTGTGTCTGGTGCTCGCGGATCCATTTCGCCAGCCACACCATCGTAAGTGACTTTCCGGAGCCCTGGGTGTGCCAGATAATGCCGCCTTCGCGCTTGGCGATGCGGTCCTGGGCAGCCTTGACGCCGAAGAACTGGTTGTGGCGGCACGTCTTCTTAGTTCCGCCATCGAACACCATGAAGTCGTGGATTATCTCTAGGAATCGGCTCTTGGAACACATCTGACCCAGCGCGCGGTCGAGCGGCTCCTCGACGTGAGACGGCTCTTTCCACTCTAGCCAGTATTTCTCGGCGGTATCGATCACTCCGTAGCGAAGGCCCTCAACATCGTTTCCAGCCATTACGAGCTGGACCGTGGTGAAGAACGGACGGATGAAGTCCTTCTTTTGGTTGCCGATGTTCTGTCGGATACCTTCGGAGACCGCTACTTTTGAACGCTTGAGCTCAATCACGCCGAGCGCCAGACCGTTGACGTAGAGAACGACGTCGGGCCGCTTACTGTGCTCTCCTTTGATAGAGACTTCCTCAGTGACCACAAAGTGGTTGGCATTGGGATTCTGCCAATCAATGAGCCAAACTGTCTCGGTTTGTAGGCCTATGCCCGGCTTGACCTTCACTCCGTAGCGGAGAAGGTTATATACCTCGTGGTTAGCCTCGTATAGCTTGCGGCCCCCACCGAGAGATGCTGTCTTCTTAACCTGTTCAACGGCTCTGTTGATCAGATTTGCGTCATAGCCACGGGCCTGCAGGTTTTGTTCAAGCAGGCTGACCTCAATGTGGGAATTAGCTTCACGGTGTTCCCAGCTGCCTAAGTACTCGTACCCAAGTTCATTCTGAAATAGATCGACAACGCGATCCTGTGTTTTACGTTCGATTTGTCCGACGACACTCATGATCCACTTCCCCCAAGATTACTTTCAAAATTTTGACTCATGCGTTAGCCTCGGCAGGTTGCAGGACCGCGCGACCTGTAAGGAGTTGTTGCATCATGCCTAGTTTGACGGCCCTCGCCTTAGCTAGACGAACCCGAAGCAGTCCTATTTCGGATTCGAAATCGGCCAAAGCCTCGCCAATAGCTACTTGCTCTTGCACATCAGGAACTGTGAAACTAAGGCCACGTACGTCTCTGCTGGAAACCGCAGGATAATTTGAGCCAGCGATAATTCTCTCGATCTGGGCGGTCGCCAGGTCACTCATGATAAGACCTAGCAAGAATTTCGGATCCGACCTTTCAGCAATGGCACGAATTACAGCGAAACCTGTCGACGCGATTGGTCGCGGCAGTCCACCTCGGTAAAGTGCGTGTGACTGAAGGTTCGGTCGGACCGTGCCGAACAAAACGTCCATGCTGCGAATAACGCGACGGGCTCGGGATGGTGCATCTCGGAATGTAGTTCGGGTAGATTTCAGCAGAAGTCCACGACTGACATCCTCCAGCGAGATGTAATCGATCAGTTCACCGGCATTGGTACCCGATGGCAGTCCTTCGGGATCGATGACCGCCAGATCACTAAGCGAGTGATTCTTCCACTGTCCTGTAAAACCTGGTAGGCGCGTCTTGCCGGTGAGGAGCTGCTGCATCATGCCTTGCATGATCGACTGCTTTTTAGTGATCAGCCGTTCAAGTGTCATTACAAATGAGTCAGCATCGTTGAGAGCAGCAATAATTTTCTGCTGTTCTCGCCTTTCGGGGACATGGATCTCAAAGTCCTGGACAACTTTAGTATCAAGAACGCCGGCTGTATTTCCAGCAGAGGTCACGAGCCGCAGCAGTTGGTCTGCGTTGCCTTGAATAGCAAATGTCAAGTACTTTGGCACGATCGCCTCTGTAGGAATGAGCGCCTTAACGTCCTGATTAAACGCGACCGGGGCGACTACTAGCCCTGCCCGTATCTCCTTATGAAGGGCGCTCCCTCGAACCAAAAGTAGAGTGGAATCAAGAGGGGCCATCTTGCTGCCAGATGCGACCGCATCTTTGGTGATGAATTGATCAGATGTCGAGATCTCCGTTGTTTTCAGGGTAAAGGCACTTATCCAGGGGATTTCTCCCCGCCAGTAGGATGCGTTGGATCGATCTGGGGTACCACCAGACAGCCAGCGCGTAATCTCTCCTATAGGCCTCATCGCAGAAGTCACGTTCTCGTTCATTTAACGCCCATCCCGGCAAGATGCTGAGCAACTTTCGCGCCTAGCTCTTCAAACTCTGCCTCGAGATCCCCGACCGTTACGTCATACCGTTCACCGAGTTGTGTGATACGTCCGACCAGATTGTGGGTAAGTTTGGTGATCTCACGGATAATTCCTCCGGTGATCGCCATCTCCCACTTATCTTCAAGTACCAGAGCCTTGACGTCGGACTCGGTGAGCTTGCCGTATTGGGATACAACGGCGACGTCAAGTTTGGCGGTTGCGTCCTTGACGGACTTCTTTGCCGCCGCTTCTGTTTTGAGCAGACTGGCCATATGGCCGAGCGCTTTAGTCGCATCATCGTCATTGTTTGCTTTGGCGTCTCTTACTGCGGCCGCAACGGATTTCTGAGTGATCTTGTCACTGTCGTCAACCGCATCCCAGAGTGGACCATCTTCGACGGCATTTTCTTCTGCGTAGTCTTGAACGTTTTGGCTTGCGAGCTCGGCTGCCTTCTCTAGTGCCACTAGCTCATGGGCCTCGACGGGAAAGTAACGTTCCACCACTAGACCAGGAGGAATGAGGTCCATAACATATCGCTTGATGCTCGCGCGCGTGCCTAGTTGGATATCCGCGTCCTCGTACTTAGGTTTCTTGTTCTTGTCGTGGCCAAGGATTCGCGCAAGGCGCGGTATTGACGCGTTTTTCCAGCCTTCGTTCATGATCAAGAAGACGTCGTCATGCATGGTGTTGTGCCAGTACGTCATGAACTGTTCATATACATCGTATTCATCGACGAGTGCGGTGCCTTTGAAACGAGCCAGAAGGTCATCACCTAGCTGTCCAACCAGATCATTCGGTTTTGTGTTCTCGTCGATTGTCTCAAGCTCTAGGCGATGCGCTTCGAACCACTCCGCTACCAGCGTTCGGGCGCTAGCGGAGAAATTCTTAAATTCCGCGGAATTCAGGATGACCTGCTGTACTTCAGATATATTTACGGTCAGTTCGCTGTATCCGTCTTGTCCGTTGTTTCGGAATAGCTCGCGCCGTAGCTCTGGGAATGCATCCCAGCTGGCACTGAGAGCGTCGATGTCACGGTTAGGTATTCCGCCGTGCAGATGGGCATAGAGGTCTTGGATGTCCTCAGGATCCGCTGAGTCTATGTAGCGGGGGATGTTGAGATTATAGTCGTTGGCCGGGCTGCCAATTTCGGCGAGAGGCACCATGCGGGAGTATCGATCGACTTCCTGTTGCTTGGTGAAGACATCGACGATCTTATGCATGTCCTGAGAACGCAGACGGTTCTTGTTGCCGTCTTTAAGGAGACCCTTAGACCCGTCAATCATAAAGACACCGGTTCGGCTTTGAGCATTTTCCTTATCAAGCACGACAATGCAGGCCGGAATGCTCGTGCCGTAGAACAGGTTGGCTGGCAACCCAATAATGCCCTTGATGAACCCACGCTTGAGCAATTGCTTGCGGATGTCAGCTTCCTTATTGCCTCGGAAGAGCACACCATGGGGGAGAATAACGGCAGCTTTACCCGTGCTCTTCATTGACTTGAGGACATGAAGGAGGAAAGCGTAGTCGCCATTCTTTTCCGGAGGCGTACCGTACTCGAAACGTCCGAACTCCTTCTCGAGACCGTTAGTCCACGTTTTATTGGAAAAGGGTGGATTGGCAACCACAAAATCAAAGGTCTTCAGCTGATCATTCTCCACGAACTGCGGGCTGGCAATTGTATTACCCTGGCGAATGTCGGCAATTTCGTTGTCGTGCAGGTACATATTCATCACGGACAAAGCCCATGTGGCGTTGTCGTTCTCCTGGCCGTAGATTGTCAGGCCATTCGGCGCTTCAGCTGCCACTTTCAGGAGTAGTGAGCCGGAGCCGCACGTCGGGTCATAGACAGTGGCCGACTTCGGTGTGTTTGGAGCGATCCCCATCAGTTTGGCTAACACGCGGGAGACTTCGGCTGGCGTGTAAAACTGCCCTTTGGACTTACCTGACTCAGTTGCGAAGTGACGCATCAAATACTCATAGGCGTCCCCAAGTAGGTCGTCGCCCTCCGCCCGAGATCCGCGGAAATCCAGTTCCTGGAAAATGGTGACTAGCTTGGACAGGCGGTCTTGCATGTCCTTGCCGTCTCCGAGCTTCTTGCTGTCATTGAAGTCGGCTTGGTCGATAACTGTCTGGAGAACGTTGGCCTCGGCGAGTTTTGCGATGATCTTGTTGATCTTGTCGCCAATCTCCTTATCGCCCTTGAGCGCGACCATGTCATCAAAGGAACCGCCGGCTGGAACCTCGACTAAGCTATTCGGGTCCGATTTCGCCTTGTCCGAAACGTACTTCACGAACAGAAGCGTAAGGATGTAGTCCTTGTACTGGCTGGCATCCATACCGCCACGTAGCTCATCACAGCTCTTCCAAAGCGAGCTGTAGAGATCCGATTTCTTGAGCGCCACGGTGCGTACCCCTTGCGTTGATCCTGATTCAGTTGAACTTGTCATGTAGCAGTCTCCAGCCACACGACGGCAGCCACTTAGTGTTGATTTCAATCTACCGGGGAGCAACGACAATCCAAGTGAGGTCGCGCTGGGTAGGTTTGCGGGTGGGGAGAGCTCTCAACCACGGCCCGCTAACTGGCCTAAAGTATACCACAATCAGCATATATCTTATAGGTCCCTGAAGCTCTCGACTACTGCTTTATCGCCACGAGGTCGATGGTTGCGATCGTGCGGTAGACGGCGAATCGGATCTCGAAGCCATGGGGGAGCTTGGCGTGGTTTTCGAGCGTGACTGTGCGCATAGGTGCATCCCGACCCTCAACCGAGATGCTCAGCAGTTTCAACTCGTCATCGGTGGCGGGTAAATCCGGCAGCGGCAGGGTCACACGGTGTCGCTTCATCGTATAGACGCCACGACTCGCGGTAGTGACGGGGTGGTCTTCGAGGTCGACCACGAGCTCGCGTTCCTCTGGTTCGTCGTCCACGCCATAGGCCCACAATCGGATCATGGGTGCACGACTGGGCAGGGAGACTGTCGTCATCTGGTCGATAACTACCATCAGGCCTGATTCGGCCGTTCCCGTCACTTCGATGCCGAGTAGTTCGCTACCGAGCCGCCCCTGGATATCAGCTAGATACACCAGCTCCGTAGCAATCGTCTTTAGGCCGGCGTCACTCCATCGTCGTGCGCTTCGCTGATCTTTCACGTCCGCGCCGGAAAGCGCCTCGGCCGTCAGTTGAAGCCGGTCGAGGACACTATCGGCTTTGGCGCATATTGAGAGGGCAGCTGCTGCCTCATTGCGTGCACCAGATTCGAAACGACGCATTTCGCGCTCGAACATCATGAATGCGTCCAACAGATCATTGCCGCCGCATACAAGGCGCAAGGCCTCGAAGGGTAGGAATTTTTGGACGGTCAACCGACCTGGCTTACTGCGCAGTGCGGTGAGTTCACTCAGAACGCGGGAGGTTAGCTCGCTGTGATCACCTAGCTCCTGGGTGAGGGTTCCTTCCATAGATTCCATCGTGGCCGGAAATGTCGAAGATGTGCACTTTTCTGTCACGACACGCCTACCGATCGCACTGTCCAATGGGTCTACCAGCTGCTCATCGGAGCAGAAGAAATCCAAAATCGAAAGGTATGGTCATGACAGACCTCACTCCACGCCCGAGTGGAAAAATCACTCCTTTTAGCGCCCCCGAGGGGTTCTCGCGTTCCGAGGGCAAGTCTCTCCAGCGGCGCCAGAACGCCGAAGTGGCCAATGGCCTCGTCACGGCGGCGCGTGTCCAGGCCGCCGGCTACGTCGCCGCAACAGGTATGCACCTGACCGGCATGCTGAGCCGGGAGGCGCAGTTCCAGTCCGACGGCGACCCGCGGACATCGGAGCGGCTCAACTACATCGCAGATTCCTTCGCCGAGTACGCGGCGTGGGAAGTGCGCCGGTTCCAGCGGTAGCGGAGGCCAGGCCATGAAGCACGAATTTGTAAATCCGTTGAAGCCCATTGGCTACGTGGAGCCCGAAGTGCTGCAGCACGAGGCCGCTGTCCGTCTCTTTATTGGGCGGGTCGCGACGTTGGTGGATGAGCTGGACTCCGCAGCGAGGACAGTCAATGCTGACTCTCCAGCGACAGCGCGGCATCTGCGACTTGTTTCGCAGCAGATGTCGGCCATGGCTCTGACGGCGCTGGAAACCTGGCCGAAGGGGCCGCAGCGGTCATGACTGCCATCTTATGGATTGCCATCCTGATCACGTGCGCGGCTTCCATTGCTGCCGCATACATTGTCGTCGCTGACCACTGGCGCGACCGAACGCCACACTTTCGGGATCAGATTTCCGATATCACGCAGGATGCTCACGAAACGGCTGGCCGCCTCGATGCGGCATATCAACAAGCCCTGCGCGACATGCGCCGCCGCCAGTAGCGGCTCNGCTCGCCCTAACTTCGCTGGCCCGGCCGGCTCACTCCAAACATGCCTCTAGAAAGGGGTTATTTGTCATGCCCGAATCCTTTACCTCAACGGAATTGGTCGCAGCGCAAAAGCGACTCTCTGACTATGTCCTCGACCAGGCTCACAAGGTGGAGCGACGCCTGTACTTTGGGTGGGAGCCAGCCGGCGACGCGCCGGAAAAGTACAAGGATCTGTGCGAAGCCTTTGCCGCCTCGCAGAAGGATGGACGCCCTCTGCCTGTCTCCAACGAGAACAGCAGTAGCGTTGTTTTCGGTTCGCCAGAGGTCAACATGGCCTACCGCTACATTCACGATGTTGCCCACGTTGAGCAGGGTTTGAGCTTTTCGTCGCCCGATGAATTCGTTTTGGCGCGATGGCTGATGCGGCGCTTCGAACGCGCAGGCTTCAGTCGCAATGATCTCGAATGGCATCTCTTCGAAGCTGACGCGGTAGGCCAAGTCATGTTCTATGCCGTCACGAAGCAGTACGTGGGGGACCAGTTGCAGTTTGCGCTCGACTGCATGCGGCACGGCCTGAACACCGGCATTTTCCTGGAGATGGAGCGCCAGCGGTGAGCGTTGATCCGAGTCCCAGGTCCTGGTTTGAGCGGGCGATTGGAGCCTGCATGTCCGTCCTGCTGGCCGTCGTGGCCCTCTACTGCGCGACTCAAGTGCTGCAATCGATCCTGCCGTTTCTGATCGCCTGCGTCGGTGTCGTTGCCATCATCTGGGCGGTATGGGTAGTCGTCCAATATCGGCGAGACAGGTACTAAATCCATCGCCGCAGCGCGGCAACTACAGCTCTTCCAGTCGGTGTTGTGGTTTGCGCAAAAATAGTTGAACGTTCAACATATTGAACGCATACTAAGCCTCAGACATCGTTCAATTCGTTGAACGCTTGCCGCAAATCACAACACCAAAGGAAGGAGGGAAACAACTATGTCTACTAGCAACAAACGTCCCAGTCGGACCCGCCAGGTGCGACCACGTAGGGACGGCCGGATTGTCATCAGGGGAGTCGAGCGCGATCGTCCTGACCTCCGAAAGCTGAGTCGCGCCGTCATCGCCATGGCTCAGGCGGAAGCCGAGCGGGAAGCCCAAATTCAGCACGAGCAGAAAAGCGTCCAGCGTACTGCGGAGGATGCGAGCGATGAATAATTCCGTGCCTATCCTTCGACAATTGGTGTGGCAGGAGATTTTCTGGCCCCGCCCGCTCGACGATGAGCAGGCCATCAACCTTCTACGTGTATGGAGTTCGCAGAGTCACGCACCACAAATCATTCTGGAGGCCCGATCGGATAAACAAGGCATCCGCTACATAGTCGGTACGCAGCGACGACATGCCTCTGCTGTCCGCGGCGACATCGAACGTCTGGTCGTTGGGGCCATTGTTGTCGCCGATGATGCTGACCGGCTACCGGCCCAGTCCGCCCGCCGAGTTTCCATCAACATGCCTGCACAACCTTTGGAGCCTCGGTATCCGGAAGGGTCAACACGAGCCATCTTGGCCAGTCTGACGGCGGTCCGTGGGAATGAAAGCCTGGTGGTCCAGATCATATTGGGGCCGAGGTTCATACCTCAGCTGACTCCTCATACTGTTGCCCGAGTCGATCAGGGAATTACGTCGCTAATCCTCACTGGCGTGCAGCCGGAGCGGCGTCGGGCGATCAGCCGGCGAATCGAGGAAAAGCAAGGCGACCATGGGTTCGCTACCTTCGTTCGCATAGGAGTCAGCGCCTCCGAGGAAGATCGTCGGCGAGCTCTAATCGGCGGCGTGGTCAATGCCTTCCGCTCGATGGTGTCGCCAGGGCTCCGCTTCCGTGTCCACTTTGATCAGACCCATAAGCTGAACAACCCTAGCCCTGACTGGTCGCGCTTCGCTTCCGGTCAACGGCTGTCTGCCGTCGAGGTGGGCATGCTTAGCGCTTGGCCGGTTGGTGAGGGTAAGGCTGCCTACCCTGGACAGCCGCCAGCTCACCCACGGCAGATCCGACCATCCTTTGCCGCGTCGGACGCAGATCGAATTGTGGGGCGGGCGACGGCCCCCGGTGTTGGTGATGCCCGGATGGGCCTAGCACCAGAGGATAGCTGCCACCATCTGTGGGCGATGGGACCGACCGGCGTGGGCAAGAGTTCCATGCTCCTTTCGCTCATCATCGGGGATATGGAAGCTGGGCGCAGCTGTGTCGTTGTCGAGCCTAAGGATCTGATTCGCGATGTACTAAATCACGTTCCTCCGGAGCGTCAGGCCGATGTCATCGTGCTGGATCCGCTGGATGACGTGCCTGTAGGGATCAACCCACTCGATGGTCACGGGCGGAGTCCGGCTCTCGTCGCCGATCAGCTGTTCGGCACGTTCCACGCTCTTTACGGCGACCAGCTCGGTCCTCGAAGCTCGGACATTCTGCGGCACTCCCTGCTGGCACTCGCCCAGCGGGATGATGCCAGCTTGGCCATGCTGCCCATTCTTCTCAATAACAGAAAATTTCGGCAGTCGGTCACACGCCAGATCGCGGACGATGATCCATTTTCAGCTGGACCTTTCTGGCACTGGTACGACCAACTATCCCCAGAAGCCAGTGCACAGGTGACGGCACCGCTGATGAATAAGTTGCGCCCGCTGCTTGACCCGCATCTTCGTCACGTCCTGGCGCAGCCAACTCCACGGTTCAATCTTCGCCAGGTGCTGACGGAGCGGAAGATCCTGCTCGTCCCACTCCAGAAAGGGGTGCTTGGACCCGAGGCCGCGCAACTACTTGGAGCCATGGTCGTCGCGGAACTGTGGCAGGCCATTCAGGAGCGCGCCAGCATTGCAGCCAAGGACCGCCACCCGGTCATGATCTACCTCGATGAAGTGCAGGAGTACCTGCGACTACCGACCGATATTGGCGATGCTCTCGCAACTTCACGCAGTCTTGGCGCCGGATTCCATGTGGCGCATCAGTACCTCGACCAACTACCCCAAAGCATGCGCACGGCGTTCGAGGCGAACTGTCGATCCCGAGTCTTCTTTCAACTCGCATCCAGGGACGCCAAGGCGGCCGCCGCCATGGCGCCTGGTCTTGAACCGGAAGACTTCATGGCGTTGCCGTCGCGTCACATCTACGCGCAGCTCGTCCGCAAGAGCGCGGTGACTGACTGGGCGTCCGGCGTCACTTTAGACATCCCGAAAAAGACCTCGTCACCAGACAAGATCCGTGCCTTGAGCCGCAGCCAATTCGGTCAATCAAAAGACGTCATCGAACGTGGGCTTCGAAGCATTCTGACTCCTTCGCCTGAAACCGGCGCACCTGATGGTCGCCGTCGAAGGAGCCAGTCATGAGTGTCGAGCGGACCCTACCGACCGGCTACCCGCCCGCGTCGAAGCCAGCGGATGCATCTGCGCAGGTCAGCAAAGAATTAGCACCAATTGGGGCGCCGAATACCGGTGCTGTACCTAGCACCGGAGCCCATACTGGCCCGCGGATAAGTCGTCGTCGCTTGAACGATATTGAAGGCCGGCTCAGTGAACGCGATCGTGCTGTCCTGTCGTCTGTTGAACGCTATCGCTTCTTGACGGCACGTCACATCGAAACCTTGCATTTTGCAGAGCACGCGACAGCAGAATCGGGTGCTCGAACCTGCCGCCGAGTCCTGGCAAGACTACGAAGCCATCGCATTTTGGGCGTCCTCAACCGGCGGATCGGGGGCGTCCGGGCAGGTTCGGAGGGGCTGGTTTACTTCATCGATACAGCAGGCGAACGGATTCAACGGAACCAGGCGTCTAGCAGCCGACGCCGGCGCTTTGACGAGCCATCGTCACGATTCCTTGATCACACTCTGGCCATAGCCGACGTGGCCGTTGGCATCATCGCCGCTGCATCCGAGTCGGGTGCGGAGGTCGTGAAGCTGGCTCCGGAAGGCGAGGCTCGTCGCCACTACACGGATCGCCTTGGTGTCGGTCAAGTGCTTCGACCAGATCTGTACGTCGAGCTCGCTGCCCGTCCCGGGGATCAGGATGTTGAGGCGTTCTTCGTTGAAGTGGACCTTGGTCACGAGAGCCTGCCGACCGTCCTCGGCAAGTGCCTGTTGTACGAGGAATATCTCGAAACCGGCATCGAACAACGTGAATTCGGCGGATTTCCAAAGGTCGTCTGGGCTATGGATGCCTACCGGCCAAACGTAGCAGAGCGCCGCCGCCAAGCATTCCTAGTGGCAATGCAACGGAACGCCAGAGTGACCCCTGGGCTCTACCGCATCAGGGTATTGGAGGAGGCTGCGGCTCAGCTTATCCGGGAGGTTCGCCATGGCTGAGCCGGTCAATGTCTTGTACGTCGGGGACGCATTGGACAAGCTCCGAAAGCTCCCGACTGGATCGGTGGATATGTGCCTGACGAGTCCACCGTACTTCCGCTTGCGTGACTATGATGTCGACGGCCAGATAGGGCTCGAACCAGATGTGGAGGCGTGGGCTGGTGTGATTCGCGCCGTTGCCCGCGAGATTGACCGCGTATTAGTCCCAACCGGCACCTTCTGGCTTAATCTCGGCGATACGTACGCCAACCATCCTCGGCAAGGCGCGCCGTCCAAGAGTCTGCTTCTGGCACCGGAGCGCGTAGCCCAGCTGCTGCAGGAAGATGGGTGGATAGTCCGCAACAAGATTATCTGGGCCAAGCCGAACCCGATGCCAACCAGCGTGCGCGACCGGCTGACAGCGGCCCATGAGGTGATTTACCTGTTCGCGAAGCAGGAACGCTACTACTTCGACCTCGACGCTATTCGTGTGCCGCATCTGTCGAAACCTGGTCACCCGCCTCGTGTCTCATCCCGCCGTCCGGCCAAGGAATGGTGGCGAGGGCCCAACGCCGATTCGACGACCGGTCTTGCGGCCATGAAGGCTCGTGGAATTGTCGGCCATCCCCTCGGTAAGAACCCTGGGGACGTGTGGACAATCGCCACAGCCGCTGGCAAGGGCAGTCACCACGCCACATTTCCTGAACCGCTTGCTATCCGATGTATTAGAGCCGGAACCCCAGAAGTACGTTGCGCCATCTGTCGCGCCCCGTGGCGACGACCAATCCGCAGGCTAGGGCAGACCGCTATGCGGCTGGCACTTCAGGCGGCCTGCGGTCACAAAGAGGATCCAGAGCCCGGCATCGTCCTTGATCCCTTTATTGGCAGTGGCTCGACCGCCGTCGTCGCTGAATCGCTCGGCCGTAATTGGTTGGGTATCGAGCTGAACCCCACCTTTGCCCGGGAAGCGCAAGAGCGGATCACGGCAGCTCGTTCACGTTCGCCACCAAACGGATAGCACCCGGACAGCTCGTCGGTGCGCTGCGGCCGGTGACGAGGATTCCATTCCGGAATCCCGCCGGTCGCACAATCCGAGGAGTTGTCATGACGACACCCACCCCTGGCGGGGACCGCCAGAATCCGGCAGGAGTGAAGACTCTTGCTATCCGGCTCGAACCGGACGTCCACACCCAGCTGACGCTCATTGCGCAGCTGCGGGGAAGCACCATCACCGATGAGATCAGAAAGGCCTTGATGGCGCACATCGCCGGCATCAGGGAAAACACTGATCTGGCATCTCAAGCCGAATCCGCCATCGCGGAAATCGACCGGGAAGCTGCTGCCCGACGTGAGGCCATCGCCCATCTGTTCGGCAACGATCAGGAAGCGGCCAAGCCCCGCGCGGCACGCGGGCGCTAGTTCGAGCATCACCGGCAGGGGCGGCGTGAGCAGCGCTCTATCAAGAGTGCCTCCGCTGTCCTTGCCGCCCACCCATCCGATTAAACGAAAGGAGGATATATGAACCAGGAACAACTACCCGAGTCCACGCCGGAACGAGAGAAGCGCACGACCCCCGCCATCTACGTCGCGTCGCTGGCTGACTACAACAATGGGCGACTGCTCGGCACCTGGATAGACGCCACCACGGGCGCGGACGCCATTTATAAGCAGATCCACGACATGCTGGCGCAATCTCGTGAACCCGCGCCGGAAGAATGGGCCATCCATGACTACGAAGGCTTCGGCAGGAAACAGCTCAGTGAATTCGAACGTATCGAGGAGGTCGCCGAACTGGCCGAAGGCATCGCCAAATATGGTCCCGCCTTCGCCGCATGGGTGGACTACTCCGGCTTAGATGCCGAAGATTGGCACTACTTCGAGGGTGCATACCTCGGCGAATACCCCACGCTGGAGGCTTACGCCGAGCAGATCATCGATGACATGGGATGGCAGCACGAAGTCGACGCGCATCTGCCAGAGTCGTTGAAGCCGTACGTCAAGATTGACACGGAAGCGATGGGGGAGGACTTGCGACTCAGCGGAGAGATTTACGTGATCGAATCTGACTCCGGAATCTACGTCTTCAATAGCCGCATTTGACGTTCCTGAATATTAGGAAGTCCTTCCTGCCTTGACGAAGTTTCTGTTGTGGAATTCGCTTAAATCGTTGAAGGAATTGAACGATCGATTCATAATACAAACAGAAATTGGAGACAGAAGAAATGCAGGAAGAAGACATTCAAGGCTTAGCCGAAACAATCCGGAAGCAGCGACAGAAGCTGGGTCTTTCAGCGAGCGAAGTCGCCCGGCAAGCAGGGGTCGCCAAGGGAACCATCACCCGGCTAGAGCTGGGACAGATTGCCAATCCCCGCATGGACAATCTTCGCGCCATCGCCGACGTCCTCCAGCTTCCACTGACCGACATTCTGGCCGAATCGAGCCTGCTTCGCGGCTCTGACCTTCCAACGCTCAATCCGTACCTGCGCACGAAATTCAAAGGTATGCCGGACAGCGCAGTCCGCGAGATTGAAGAGCACTTTCGCGATGTCGCTGCCCGGCACGGCGTCAATATAAATACCGGCCCCGCCCCCGGGGAGGACGAATAACCAACGACTTCTCATAGAAAGGAGAAAGCCATGACCAACGAACATATCACCACATATATCGAACGGAGCGTCCTGGCTACTCTCCGCGCGCTCATCCCGAACCGAGAGGTTCGTTCCTACTCTGAGGCAAGGCAAGTGGCCGAGCACCAAGCCATCCGACTCTTGGAGCTGCACGGCATCGAGGACGGGCCAGTGCCAGTTGAATTCATCGCCGACCTGCCCAAGATTGAAATTGAGATGGTCGACGCCCCGGTCTCAGGGGCTAGCTTCTGGAATGGGAGCAATTGGATCATCCAGCTGAACAAGCATGAGAGTTACAGCCGTCAGCGGTTCACGCTTGCCCACGAGTACAAGCACATCATCGACCACAATCGTGCCGACGCCCTATATATCGGAACCCGCGACGCCACTCCTGCCGAACAGGCCGAGCAAGCTGCTGACTACTTCGCCGGATGTCTGCTCGTTCCGAAAAAGCTTCTTAAGCGCGCCTACTACGGTGGCATGCAGCGCACGGCCGATCTCGCAGCACACTTTCAAGTATCCGAAGCTGCGATGACCGTGCGCCTGCGCCAAACAGGCATCGCCGAGCCTGCCCCGCGTTGCACACCCCAAAGCACGCCATTCTCCCGTTCATGGCAGTACCGCATGAATCACCGCACCCAAACACAAGGAGTATGACTATGACCACCGAGGAAATCGAGGCATTGAAACCGCGTAAGGCGGTTCTGTATCTTCGGGTATCGAGCAAGAAGCAGACCGAAACTGCCGTTGATATCGATAAGGATGGCAACTCCATTGCCACGCAGCGTGACATCTGCGGGCAGAAGGCATTAGCCGTCAACGCCGACATCGTGGAGGAGTTTGTGGAGCCCGGCGTGTCCGCGCAAACAACCGAGAAGCGTCCAGTCTTCCTCTCCATGCTGAAGTATCTGCAGGAGAACCGCGATGTTGACTATGTGATCGTGTATGCCCGCTCCCGTGCATTTCGTAACTTCACTGACGCGGCCATCACGAGGCGACATCTCGACAAGCTGGGCGTGCGTTTGCTTTCCGCCCGTGAGGACTTCGGTGAAGGCACCTACGCGGAAGCGATGGAGGCCGTCACCGACATCATGAACCAGGTGCAGAACCAGCTCAGCGGTGAAGATATCCGGATCAAGATGCGCAACAAGGCCATTAACGGCGGCACAGTCGGTAAGGCCAAGATTGGGTATCTCAACATCCGAAAAGACATCGACGGACGCATGATCAACAGTGTCGGGCTCGATGAAATTAGAGCGCCGCTCGTGCTCAAGGCCTTCGAGCTGTATGCCACCGGTAAGTACGCCATCGAGCGGCTGGAAGCGACGATGGCGGACCTCGGTTTGACGAGCCGTCGGACGGCCCGATATCCGGAGAAGCCAGTCTCCTCGAGCAGGCTGCATCAGATGCTCAAAGATCCGTACTACGTCGGTTACGTCGTCTACAAGGGCGATGCTTATCCGGGGCGTCACGAGCCGATCATCGGGCAAGACCTTTTCGATCAGGTCCAGGAGATCATGAGCTCGCGCAGCGGATCAGGCACCAGGGATCGCATTCACAATCACTTCCTCAAGGGGATGATCTACTGCGGCAAGTGTCATCGGCAAGGCCGGGAAAGTCGCGTCATCTACACGCAGGCGAAAGGGCGCGGAGGCACGGTTCACGAGTACTTCTTCTGTCGTGCTCGGCAGGAAGGACGGTGCGACCTTCCGTATCTACCTGCCTATCTCGTCGAAGATAGTGTTGCCGAATCCTACGGTCAGCTCGTGCTGGATAAGGCCTTTGAGGAGGACATTCGCGCCAGACTCGAAGAAGCCCTTGTCGGTGAACAGCAGGATATAAAGGCGATGTACGCGAAGTACAGGAATCAGCTCAAAGAAGTTGAGGCCAAGGAGAGTCGGCTCGTCGACATTGCGGCCGATGGCATCCTGCCGCAGTCAAAGGTCCGGGAGAAAATGCATGAGCTGCGCGTTCAACGCTCCCGCATCGAAGACAGCCTGGCGAACATCGGCGAGCAGATCGCGGTGGGCGGCCAGCTTCTCGCCAAGGCGATTGACCAGATCGCCGATCCGAAGTCCTACTACGAGAAGGCAACAGATAAGGTCCGGCGGCTTCTCAACGAATCCTTTTATCACCGATTCTTTGTGGATCAGGACGGCTCAGTTGGATCGGACCTGAATCAACCGTTCGACGACATCTTCGCGGCCCAGGCGGCCTACCGTTCGATCAAACCCGCGTTGGCGATGTCCGGCCACGGATCGACCCAATCGTCCGAAAAAGGGGCGGTTTTGGGCGTTTCAGGCGTAATTGCCGGGCAGTTCCCGGATACCAAAAATGGCGCCGATTTCTCGACGCCATCTCTGTTGTTCAAACTAAAGTCGGTCTATTCAAACCATGGTTCGAATAAAGCGACTCTGGTCGGGGTGACAGGAATTGAACCTGCGACCTCGTCGTCCCGAACGACGCGCGCTACCAAGCTGCGCCACACCCCGATGCTGCTCAGCGAACGTCAGAAACGGCCAGCAGAGCAACCTCTAAAGCGTACCCGAGCACACGAAGAAGCAAAACTAGACGAGCGTCTCCTGCCAGGCCGCATGCAGGGTCGCGAAGCGCCCGTCGCCGCCAATGAGCTCTGCCGGGGTGCCATCCTCCACCACCTTGCCGTCGTGGACCACGAGCACCCGGTCGGCAATCGACACGGTTGACAGTCGGTGCGCAATGATCAACGCGGTGCGGTTGCCCAGCAGCTTCTGCAGACCCTCCTGCACCAGCCGCTCACTGGGAATATCCAGGGACGAGGTGGCCTCATCCAGGATCAGCACCGCAGGGTTCGCCAGGAACGCGCGGGCGAAGCTGATCAGCTGCCGTTGCCCCGAGGACACCCGACCGCCACGTTTGTTGACGTCGGTGTCATAGCCCTCGGGCAGGGATGTGATGAACGTGTCGGCGCCCACCGAGCGGGCAGCCTCCTCGATCTCCTCGCGGCTTGCCTCCGGCTTGCCCAGGGCGATGTTGTCCGCCACGCTGCCGCTGAACAGGAACGCTTCCTGCGTCACCATGACGACGGCGCGCCGCAGGTCACGGGGATCGACCTCCCTGATGTCGACGCCGTCGAGAGCGATGCTGCCGCAGGACACGTCGTAGAACCGGGCGATCACTTTCGCCAGGGTGGACTTCCCGGCACCGGTCTGACCCACCAGAGCGATGGTCTGCCCGGCCGGAATCTTCAGGTCCATGGTCGGCAGGATGACCGGGCCGTCGCCGTACCGGAACTCCACGCCGTCGAACTCAATTGCTCCCCGAGGGTCTTTCAGCGGCACCGGGTTTTTCGGTGGGCGCACCGTGGGCACCTCCTCGAGCAGCCCCGACACTTTCTCCAGCGCCGCCGACGCGGACTGGAACGAGTTGTAGAACATGGCCATCTGATCGACGGGCTGGAAGAACCGCTTGCTGTACAGCAGGAGGGCGAGCAGGGCGCCGACCGCCAGAGTGCCGTCAAGGACCCGGAACCCGCCGACCAGCAGGACCACCGCAACGGTGACGTTGCCGATCAGCACCAGACCCGGCTGGAAGACGCCGTTGAGGTTGATGGACCGGACGGTGACCTTGCGGTAGTCCTCGGCCAGCTCGTCGTACTTCGAGGCGTTGACTTCCTCGCGGCGGAAAGCCTTGACGGCACGGATCCCGGTCATGGTTTCGATGAAGTGGACGATCAGCCGCGCAGACACCACCCGGGAGGCACGGAACGCGATCTGGGAGTGCTTCTGGTACCAGCGCGCCAGAAAGAACATTGGCACGGCGGCGACGAGGATCAGCAGACCCGTCCGCCAGTCCAGGACGAAGATGGTGATCGCGGTGAAGAGCATGTACATGACGCCGGAGGCGAGGGAGCTCACGCCCGAGTCGAGAAGTTCGCGCAGCGCCTCAAGGTCCGAGGTTTGCCGGGAGATGATGCGACCCGAGGTGTACTTCTCGTGGAATTCTAGGCTGAGCCGCTGGGTGTGCCTGAAGACGCGCAACCGCAAATCCAGCAGCATCGCCTGACTGAGCAGCGCCGTCGCCCGGACATACCCGGCCGTCAAAAAGGCGGTCAGGACTGCCGCGATCAGGTAGGTAAGGCCGGCGAGCCAGAGGTAGATCGGGTCACCGTCGAGCAGCGATGGCAGGGCGTTGTCGATGCCGAACGCGATGATTGCCGGGCCGGCGACCCGGGCTGCCTGCGACCCGACCACCAGGGAAATGGTCCAGATGAACTGGCGCCGGTTGGGTTTGATGAGAGACCCCAGCAGGCGGAAGGACCGCGAGCGGACCGACCTGTTCTGGGCCTTGGACAGGAGGACGTCGTCCTCGTTGGTCACGCCCGACGACGTCCCCCCGGTGGGTGCCGATCCGTTATTCGGCTGTGGTGATGTGCTCACGTGAGCGCCCCCTCGTCGTCGTTCTCGAAGTCTTCAAGCTCCGTGTCCAGATCGGTCGGGCCATCAGGGAGGCTCGCGATCACGTATCGGTAATGCGTGTTGCGTGCCAGCAGCTCGGTGTGGGTGCCGACGTCGGTCACCCGGCCGTCCTCGAGCAGGGCCACCCGGTCGGCGAGGGCAACCGTCGACGGCCGGTGGGCGACAATCAGGGTGGTGGTGTGAAGGAGAACCTTGCGCAGGCCTTCCTCCACCAGTTCCTCGGTGCGGACATCCAGGGCCGAGAGCGGGTCGTCGAGCACCAGCACCCGAGGTTTCGAAGCAATGGACCGGGCCAGGGCAATCCGCTGCCGCTGGCCGCCGGAAAGGCTCAAGCCCTCCTCCCCGATCAGGGTGTCGACGCCGTCGGGCAGCGAATATGCGAAGTGCGCCTGTGCGACCTCGAGCGCCTCAGCCAGGATCTCCTCGGCGTGTTTTCCATCCCGCGGCTCCGCGCCCATCAGGACGTTCTCTCGGACCGAGTTGGAGAACAGCGTGGTGTCCTCGAAGGCGACCGACACATGGGTGCGCAGATCGGCGATGGAGATGCTCCGCAGGTCAGTGCCGTCGATGGCGATGGACCCACCGGTCACCTCATAGAGGCGGGGGACCAGCTGCAGCAGGGTGCTCTTGCCGCACCCGGTTACGCCTACCAGCGCCATCGTCTCCCCGGCACGCATGGTGAGGTTGATGCCGTTGAGCACATCGGCGGTGCCCTCCTCAGCGTCGGGGTAGCGGAAGTGCACATCGGTGAAGGTCACTTCGCCGCGGGGATCGATCAGCCGGACCGGCTCCGTGGGATCGGTGATGGTGTTGACGGACTCCATGACCTCGTAGTGGCGGTCGATGGCCGTTTTGGCGGTGAAGGTCATGGCGAGCAGCGGGCCGATGAACTCAACCGGGGTAGCGACCACGGCGGCCGTCGCGAAGAAGGCCACCAGGGCGCCGATCGAGAGGTCACCGTTGGCGGCGAACAGCACGCCGACCACCAGTGAGGCGCCCAACGCCAGCTCGGGCAGCAGGGTGACGATCAACGAAAAGTTGGCCAGCGAGCGTGCCTTGTAGATCTCGGTCTGCCGGAGTTCCTCGGCCTGCAGGTTGAATCCTTCGAGGGCCTCACGGCTCCGGCCAAAGGCTTTCAGCACCCGGATGCCGTGGACGGATTCCTCGACGGTGGTGGCAAGGTCGCCGGCCTGGTCCTGGCTTTTCCGCGAAACCTTGCTGTAGGAGGTGCGGAACCGGAAGCCGTAGATCATGATCGGCAGCGCCGCGGCCAGGAAGATCAGGGCCAGCACCCACGAGGTGAGGAACATGATGACGACGCCGATGACCACGGTCAGCGACGTCACCACCAGCATGATCAGCCCGAACGCCATCCACCGGCGCATCAGGTTCAGGTCCGTCATGGCGCGTGAGAGGAGCTGGCCGCTACCCCAACGGTCATGGAAGGCGACGGTGAGATCCTGCAAATGGCGATAGAACGACGTCCGCATGTTGGTTTCAACGGTCGTCGCCGGGGCGATGACGAACTGGCGCCGCAGTGCAACGAAGGTTGCTTCGAGGATGCCCAGTAGCAGGACCACGCCAGCGGCAATCCAGACGGTCGACGTCGCGCCTCCGACGGCGAGGGCATCGTTGATCAGCACGCGGAAGACCTGGGGGATGGCAAGGGCCATCAGACTCGCGCCGAGCGCGCAGACGAGGCCCAGGATCAGCCGCGGCAGGATGGGCTTGATGTGTGGGTAGAGTCGGCTGAGCGATTCCCACAGGGTGGTTTGAGTCGGCATACTTCTGTCTTTGACATTTCAGAGGCGGATCTACCCGGAAGGGACATTTCGTGTCCCGTAGCAACTATCCTATGTCAGAGCTTTGCCGCTGCGTCAGCGGCCCCAAACTACCGTTCGGTGAGGGTCAGCAGCACTGCTTCGGGTCGGCAGGCAAAGCGGACCGGCGCGAACCGCGACGTCCCGATTCCCGCTGACACGTTCAGCGGTATGCTGCGTCCCTTGTGCTCCCAGTCAGTCAGGCCGCGGGCTCGCCAGGTGGGGAGGTCGCAGTTGGTGATCAGGGCGCCGTAGCCCGGAATGCAGACCTGCCCGCCATGGGTATGGCCGGCGAGAATCAGGTGCGCGCCGCCGTCGGTGAAGTAGTCCAGCACCCGCTGATAGGGGGCGTGCGCGACGGCGATCTTCAGGTGCCGCGCGTCGGAAGAAGTGCTGCTGCCCGCCGGGTAGCCGGCGTAGGAGTCGCGATCGATGTGTGGGTCGTCGACCCCGGTGAAGTCGAGCCGGAGGTTGCCCATGGCCACCGACTGCGACCGGTTGGACAGGTCGATCCAGCCTGCGTTCCCGAAGCTCCTGAACAGCTCCGCCCAGGGGAGTGCCTTCGGCTCCCGCCCGGTGCGGTGCTTCGACGGGCCAGAGAAATACCGCAGCGGGTTGTTCAACACTGGCGCAAAATAGTCGTTGGACCCGGGCACAAACACGCCGGGAAACTGCATTAGCGGGCCGAGCGCCTCAAGCAGCGGCTCGACACCCTTGTGGTGGCTGAGGTTGTCGCCGGTGTTCACCACCAGGTCCGGTTCCAGCCGGGCCAGTCCCTGCAGCCACCAGGTCTTGGCGGCCTGCCGGGGCGCCATGTGAATGTCGGAAAGGTGCAGGACCCTCAGCGGGCGGCTGCCCGGCGGAAGGATCGGCAGGGTCTCCTCCCGCAGCTGGAACAGGTTCCGTTCCACTAGGGAGGCGTACCCGAGGCCAGCTACGGCGACCGCTGCGGTTCCTCCCAACGCGATAGTAGTGGCGTCGAGCAGCTTCGATGAACCCAAGGGTTAGCCTTCGTCTTCGTTGTTGTCTGGGTCCTCTGGGCTGTTTCCCGGTGGGGGATCAGCAGGAGGGCCGCTGTTCCCTGGACTGCCCTGGTTATCCCCGGGCCTCCCGGTCTGGTTGCCGTTGCCTGGCTGGGTCTGAATGGTGGGACGCTGCGCGTTGAGCATCCGCTGCGGGGGGTCGGTGAAGGGTTCTCCCGAGTGCAGCCCAGGTATCTGCTGCATAAACCGCTCCCAGGACGGAGCCGCAATGAACGAACCATCAATTTCGGGGTAAATCTGGCCGCCGATCTGCAATTCGCCCAAGCTGACGCTGTTCGCCTTCCAGTTACCCAGCCAGGTGGCAGTTGCCATGCCCGAGTTGTACCCCATGAACCAGGTCTGGGACCGGGCATCGTTGGTTCCTGTCTTGCCGGCCATGGGAATGTCCCCGAACTCCAGGAGCTGACCCGAGCCTCGCTCCATGACAGCCTCGGTGGCGTAGTTCACTCCGCGAGCCAATTCCTCGGGAATCGCCTGTTCGCAGGCCGCTTCAGGAACGGGGAAGCTGGTGCCGTCAACGGCTACCACTTCAGTGAGCGCCCGCGGCTCACAGGTCATCCCCTCGGCCCCCAATGCCGCGTACGCGGTGGCCATCGAGAGCGGTGAAACCTCAGTTCCGCCGCCAATAAGGGCTGAAGGTGACACTGTCAACGGTGTGTAATCCCCGTCGGCGCTCTTTCCATCGTGGATACCTAGATCCGCGGCAATCTGGAACGGCATGCAGAGATCGATCTGACGTGCCGTCTCCATGGTGATGGTGTTGTACGACTGGGCCAGTCCTTCAAGGACGGTGTAGCTGCCGTAGTTGATGTCCCCGTAGTTCTGCGGTTCGTACCCGTCCTCATCAGGCAGGACGTACTTTCCGTCGGGATAGCAGCTTGCCTCCCACTCATCGAACTGGGGGTAGATCCTCTTGCGGCCGTCGATGGTGGTGTTCAACGCCCGGCCGTCTTCGAGCCAGGCAGCGACAGTGAAGGGCTTGAAGGTCGATCCGGGCTGGAATCCTCCCACACCGCCCAAGGGCTGGTTGGGGTCTCCGCCGCTGTACTGATCAACATTGAAGTTCAGCACCGAATCGCCCGGCTCGGTGCCAGGCATGTACCTGGTGTTCTGTGCCATCACCAGGATGTCGCCGGTTCCGGGTTCCATGCTGACCATCGAGTGTCCTACCGAGGGGTCGGTGGTCTCGCGGCCAGCGGTTTCATTGATGGCTGTCTGGGCAGCAGTCTGCGCCGCCGGATCGAGCGTCGTCGTGATCGTCAGCCCCGCGCGGTACAGGGTGTCCTGGCGTGCTTCAAGGGATTCGCCGTAGGCGGGATCGTTCAGGATCAGATGCGTGACGTAGTCGCAGAAGTACGGTGCCTGCTCCGCGCCGACACAGCCGCTCAGCGTGGGGGTGATGTCCAACCCGAGGTCGGTGGCGACGGCGGCGTCGTACTCTTCCTGGGTGATGTGGCTGTTCGACAGCATGGCGCCAAGCACCAAGTTGCGGCGCTCCAGGGAGCGCTCCGGGTTGAGTTCCGGACTGTAGAAGGTGGGTCCATTGACCACGCCTGCGAGGAGGGCCGCCTGCTGGATGTTCAAATCAGCTGCCTCGACGTTGAAGAAGTATCTCGATGCTGCCTGCACGCCATAGGTGGTGCCGGTGAACGGCACAATGTTCATGTAGCCCTCAAGGATTTCGTCCTTGCTGAGCTCCTTTTCGACGGCGATGGCCAGTTTTGCTTCGCGGAGCTTGTCGCCAAGAGTCTTGCCGCCGCTGAAAGTGACCGATCCGTCACCGCTCTGCAGGCTGGCATCAATCAGGACGTTGTTGACGTACTGCTGGGTGATGGTGGAGGCGCCGCGGGTGGTGTCGCTGCTGACGTTGCTCACGACGGCGCTCATGATGCCCTGCAGGTCCACGCCGCCGTGCTCGTAGAACCGGGCGTCTTCGATGGCGAGGAGGGCGTTCACCATGTTGGGGGAAACCTGGTCGAGGGTGACTGGCTGCCGGTTCTCCTCATACAGGGTGGCGATCAGCGTCCCGTCCGAAGCGAGAATCCTCGATGGCTGGGCCAGCGCCCCACGCTCGAGTTCCGCCGGCAGCTCTTCGAAGAACTGAATCGAGGCGGAAGCACCGGTACCCGCTGCCGCAGCAACTGGGACCAGTAGACCCGCAGCAAGCACCCCGCTCAAAGCACTGATTCCGAGAAACGCAATCATCTTCCCCAGGGTGGTTGCTGTGTCAAAGATCGGTGATTTACGAGCAGCCATTACTCCAGTTTACAAGCACGCGCTAGTCTGTGAACCATGACCAAATGGGAGTACTCCACAATTCCGCTCATCATCCACGCCACGAAGCAGATTCTGGACCAGTGGGGAGAGGACGGCTGGGAACTGGTGCAGGTAGTTCCCGGACCGGACGGCAAAGGCCTCGTCGCCTATCTGAAACGAGAGAAGAACCAGTCGTGACCAGCACCGACAACCCAACATCAGCTGTCGAACAGCGGCTGCTGGATCTCGGAATCACTCTCCCGGACGTCGTGCAGCCACTGGCTTCGTACGTCCCGGCAGTGGTGACGGGCAACTATGTTTTCACCGCCGGGCAGCTACCGCTTATTAACGGTGAACTCCCAGCTTTGGGCAAGGTTGGTGCCGAGGTGACGCCGGAGGCTGCGAAAGAGTACGCAGCGACCTGCGCGGTGAACGCCTTGGCCGCGATCAAGTCCCAGATCGGGGATCTGGACCGGATTAGCCGGATCGTGAAGGTGGTCGGGTTTGTCGCCTCCGATCCCAGCTTCACGGGCCAGCCTCAGGTTATTAACGGTGCGTCCGATCTGCTGGGGCAGGTGCTCGGCGACGCCGGTGCTCATGCTCGCTCCGCCGTCGGCGTCGCAGTGCTTCCCCGCGATGCGCCGGTGGAAGTCGAGATTATCGCGGAGTTTGTCTGATTCCTGTGGGCCACATTAGTAACCGCCTTTTTCCAGTTCCCGAAGACCAGTTGGGCGCAGCGCGAAGCTGGGTCGAACACGGCGAGCGGACGCCGGTCAAACCCCGCCTGGCGTCGTCGGTGGTCTTGATCCGCGATGCCCCTCCGGGGACTGAAACTTACCTTTCATACCGGCGTGGCGAATCCCCACTGGGGATCGTCGCGTTTCCCGGCGGCAGCATCGAGGAGTCCGACGACGACGACGTCGTCTGGTTTGGGCCCACCCCTGCCCAGTGGGCAAAGGCGATGGGGATCGATGACCTGTTTGTGGCGCGGCGCCACGTGGTCGGAGCCATCCGCGAACTGTTCGAGGAGACCGGTGTGCTGCTGGCTGGACCGGATGCCGTGTCCCTCGTCGACGGCAGTAGGAACCCTGAGTGGATGAAGGCCCGTGAAGACATTGCCACCCAGGAACGGTCATTCTCGGACATCCTGGCCCGCCGGGGACTGGGGCTCCGCACCGACTTGCTGAAACCGCTTGCGCACTGGCTCAGCCCCGATTACGCTCACCGCCGGTTCGACACCCACTATTTTGCGGCGGCCCAGCCGACTGGCCAGGAAGCTACGGCGCTCGCGAGTAAGGGTTTGTGGGGTGAATGGCGCTGCGCATCCAGGGAAGTCGCGAAGGCCGAAGCCACCACATTGGGCGATGAAGTGGGCCAGCCCAACACGGTGGGCCGTGCGCTGGATGAGCTGACCGTACCAGCGGTCCGTCTGATCCTGGAGAAGATTGGGTCTTCGAAGGGTTGCGTGGCTTATTTGAGTCACAAACGGCCCATGAAGGTTTATTACCCGCATCTGATGACACCCTCCGAGGAGGCGGATCCAATGCTTGAGGTCGCTTGTTCGGTGGCCACCGAGGGCGGATCCGGCCAACGCGGTCGTTAGCGTGGCCATCACCGCCCTCCCCTGGTCGGCTCAGGGCCGAACTGCCCTAGCGCGGCTTCCGGGATACCTTCGATTCCTCAAAGGGCTCATGTCCTTCCTCGATCCGCGCGAAGGCGGGGTCGTCAGCATAGGACTTCAGTCTCGCGATGCGATAAATAATCAGTGCGTAGACTGCTTTAGCCGCAATATCAGCGATGGAGTACCCGCCTTGCTTCAGGACCCATGCGTCGGCGCCTGAGATGCCAAGTAGCGGCAGCGCATATGCGAGCGGGTAGACGATCCAACTCGCGAGAAGCAGGATCCGAAGGCGACTGATGAGCTTCCGGACCTGCGGAGGCTGGCGATCAAGCGATTTCGTCAGTTCGACGAACAATACGTACAGGATGAAGATAAAGGGAATTGTGGAGAGGATCCCCCACAGGACTCTTACGCTGTCTGAGCTACTGATCTCTCCGGGGTATCCGAGCACGATCATCAGGGTCGCAGCGGGTACCAGTTTCCATAGCAGGCTGGTTTGCACTTTTCGGGCGAGGGCCAGAACTGCGATGAGTTCCACCAGCAGCAGTGGCACCGTCAGTAGCCAGTCCACATACCGGTACCCCTCGTTGAACGACGCGCCCTCAGCTTGCGCGTACGTCCCGCGTCCGCCGACAGCATCCGTGACGAATGCCTCCTTGAACGAGTCAAAGATCCGGAAGTAGTGGTAGGCAGCAATGCCGCAGACTATTGCTGCGATGACAAGTGCCTGCCGGTACCGGGGAAGGACGCGGGGAAGAACGAGGATGAGGAAAACGGCCGTGAATAGCTGTGAAGCAATAACCAGCGAGAGCAAGTTGTAGACAGTGTCGAACTGGCTCTGGGTCAGGTCATCAGGAATCATGGTTGTGCTCCTTTGCACAGAAGGTGAACCCCTGCATGGCGGCAGATGATGGAATTCATCCCGTTCCGCACGATGCGTGAAAGAATTCTACGCTGTGTAGAAACCCTAGCCAAGGCTTTTGTTCCAGCAAAAGGGAGCGTCCACATCGCGACCTAATAAAAGGCCACACAGAAAAGACCGGGAGCGTGGTGCTCCCGGTCTTTTCGTGGACTTATGAGGGTGTGATGCTAGCGGCTGCGCTGACGCAACCGCTGGATGTCGAGGATGACGACGGCGCGCGCCTCAAGGCGCAGCCACCCGCGCTGCACGAACTCCGCGAGAGCCTTATTGACGGTTTCACGGGAAGCGCCGACCAATTGGGCAAGCTCTTCCTGAGTCAGCTCGTGCGCAACGAGGATGCCGTCGGTGGCCGGACGGCCAAACCGGTCCGCCAGATCCAGCAGGGCCTTCGCAACGCGGCCCGGGACATCGGAGAACACCAGGTCAGCCAGCGACTCGTTGGTACGGCGCAGCCGGCGGGCCAAGGCCTGCAGCAGCTGGGCCGAAACCTCGGGACGCGTTTCCAGGAGGGTCCGCAGGTTCTCATTCTTCAATCCGGCGAGGCGCGTCTCGGAAACGGCGGTGGCCGTGGCCGTTCGAGGGCTGGGATCGAACAATGCCATCTCACCGAACAGCTCGCCCGGGCCAAGAATTGCCAGCAGGTTCTCGCGGCCGTCCTGCGCGGTGCGACCGAGCTTGATCTTGCCGGACACAATGAAATACAGCTGGTCGCCCTGATCTCCTTCGCGGAAGACAGATGCCCCGCGGGAGAGATCCACTTCGGTCAGCTCGTCGGTGAGTGCGGCGAAAACGTCGTCGCCCAACGAAGCGAAGAGTGGCGCGCGGCGCAGTACCTCGATGTCCATGAAATCTCCTGATAAATTGTCGGCTCATTCCATCTTGCCGTACATAACGAACTTGTGACACCTGCTACACGCGTGTTCGCCGTCGGAATAGCCTATTTGCCTCCCATTTGGGCGGAAACGCCCAGATTTCCCGCCCAACGGCCTGAAAAAAGGGGTTCAACATGCGCTCAGGAGATTGTCAGTACCGCCGGATAGACTCAGTCGGGTAACGGAGGCGTCGCGCCTCCCGATGATCAGGGAGAGCGCACGTGCCGGACTTCACCATCTTGGACATCCTGCTGGTGCTGGCACTGGTCGGGTATCTCGTTGCCGGTCTCCGCAACGGGTTCCTGGTGACCCTCGGCGGGATCGCGGGCTTCGTTGCCGGAGCGATAGCTGCGTTTTTCGCTATTCCTCTCGTCAGCGAATGGGTGCCGGACGACGCCTGGCGCCTTCCCGCCATCATCCTCACAGCATTCGTCCTGGTGGTCCTTGGCCAGGCCCTCGGCTCCCGGCTCGGTGGAGCCATTCGCCGTGCCCTCGATTTCCGTCCGATCCGGATGGTCGACCGGCTGCTCGGCGGCGTCGTGAATGTGGTGGTTGCTGCACTGGTGATGTCCATGCTGGCCTTCAGTATTGGCACGCTCGGCATGCCCTTCCTGTCCCAATCCATTGCCTCGTCACAGGTGATCAGGGGAATCGACAACCTTACGCCGTCGCCGGTTCGCACGTGGATGGCGCAGTTGCGCACCATCGCCGTCGACGACGGGATCCCCACTATTCTGGAAAGCGTTGCACCGGCTGCCCCCCTGCCA
>NZ_ASZW01000254.1:42930-43722 GCF_000468215.1 Arthrobacter sp. CAL618
GCCAGTCCCCGAGGCGGCCGTCGACACCCCCGAGCTCGCGTCGGCTTCCCAATCGGTGTTGCGTATTGCTGGTACCGCGTTCCAGTGCGGCCAAAACCAAACCGGGTCGGGCTTCATTATTGCTCCAGGGCGGGTGGTGACCAACGCCCACGTGGTTGCGGGGGTCAACGAACCGGTGGTGGAGATTCCCGGTGGGGGAGCGCTGCCCGGCCGTATCGTCCACTTCGACGCCGTTCGGGACATCGCGGTCCTCGCCGTCGACGGTCTGGACCGTGCGCCCCTGCCCCTCGGTGAGGATCTCGCCACGGGGGACACTGCGGCTTTCGCTGGCTACCCCGCCGGTGGCCCCTTCCAAATCCAGCCCGCCAGCATCCAGAATCGCAGCGATGTCCTGGTCGCCAACATTTACGGCGCGGATCCGGCGTCAGTCAACGTGTACAGCCTGGCAGCGAATGTTCAGCAGGGTAACTCGGGCGGGCCGCTGCTGGACATGCAAGGGCGGGTGACCGGCGTGATCTTCGCAAAGTCCACTCAGGATGCGCCGGTGGGATACGCGCTGACCCTGGCAGAATTGCAGCCCATTGCCGAGCAGGCCAGCGTCTTCACTGACACGGTGTCAGCCGGTCAATGCAACAACCGCTAGGCCTTAGCCAAGCCAGTCGAGCGTCTGCCCGTGTCCGCCAGTGCGTGCTGCCGGGCTCCCATTGTGGGCGAGGACAAACAGCCGGTCCACCTCCACCTCGGCCTTAGCCATCGCACCCTCCACTCCTGGCAACACCCCGTACCCTTCGG
>NZ_ASZW01000254.1:43727-48436 GCF_000468215.1 Arthrobacter sp. CAL618
GGCGGCGCGGAGCCGGTCCCGCCGTCGCACATGTTCCGGCCAGATCAGTGCTTCCAGCCAGGCGACGTCGTCGTCCTTTGCGACGTCGAACGGATTCAGGTCGAGTACGGCGCGGAAGCTGATGAGAGGTAACGACGTCGGCAGCGGCGGGTGGCCGGTGGTAGCGCAGTCCATCACCAGGGCGCCGGGCACCACTCATCATAGGTGGGGGAATATCCGCGGGTTTCGACGAGCGCGAACCGCCGGTACCACGCGGCCGTGTCGAGTTGCTCAGCCATGCCAATCCCTCCACACCAATGGGTCAACCGTCACCCTAGCGTGCTCTTAGGGGGACGGCCAGTCGACAACGCGTGACCAAATCGTGACCACATCTGTGAGGTAAATCCCATCTGAGGACATCCCCGGGGTTAGGCTCGTTCCACAGATTGCTCCGCTCCGGCGAAGCCGTCAGGGCATCACGTTACGTGCGCTGCCTCCCCACTCGTACATGAGGAGCACAACATGCAAGAAAGCGCCACACCGCCGCGCAGCTCACGCCCCGCAAAGAAGCGGGCAGCTGTGGTGACGGCCGGATTGGCAATCGGTGCGCTGTTGCTTTCCGGTTGCGTCGAAAGCCAGCGGGATGAAGGCACTGCCGACGGTGGTGAAGCGACCGTCGACTCGACGTTCGTCTTTGCTGCGTCGTCGGATCCTGCGTCCCTTGACCCCGCCTTTGCCAGTGACGGCGAGACCTTCCGGGTCAGCCGTCAATTGTTTGAGGGTCTCGTCGGGGTAGAGGCCGGCACGGCCGATCCAGCTCCGCTGCTCGCCGAATCCTGGGAAACCTCCGAAGACGGCCTTTCCACCACCTTCGCGCTGAAGGAGGGCGTCACGTTCCACGATGGCACCGAGTTCAACGCGGAAGCCGTCTGCTTCAACTTCGACCGCTGGTACAACTGGACCGGTGTCGCCCAGGCGCCATCCGTCTCCTACTACTACAACAACCTGTTCCGCGGGTTCGCCGACTCACCTGACGCAGCCGTCTACGAATCCTGTGAGGTGAACGGGGACCTTGAGGCGACCGTCACCCTTGCACAGCCGTTCGCCGGGTTCATTCCCGCTCTGTCGCTGCCGGCCTTCGCCATGCAGAGCCCGACGGCGCTCGAGGAGTTCGCCGCCGATGACATTGGCGGTTCAGCTGAAGCGCCAGCGTTGAGCGCTTACGCCGAGGGTAACCCCGTGGGTACCGGGCCGTTCAAGTTCGATTCCTGGTCGGTGGGCGAGCAGTTGCAGCTGTCCACCTACGAGGACTATTGGGGTGAGCAGGGCGATGTGGAAACCATCATCTTCCGCGTCATCGACGACCCACAGGCGCGCACGCAGGCCCTGCAGGCCGGCACGGTCGACGGGTTTGACCTGGTCTCGCCCGCCGATATCCCCACCCTCGAGGGCGAAGGCTTCATGATTGTGCCTCGCGATCCCTTCACGATCCTCTACCTGGGTCTGAACCACGAGGTGGAGGAGCTCAGCGATCCACTGGTACGCGAAGCAATCCACCACGCCATCGACAAGCAGGCACTGATCGACCAGACGCTTCCTGAAGGAACGCAGCTGGCCACCCAGTTCATCCCCGACGTCGTTGACGGTTACAACGAAGACGTCACCACCTATGACTATGATCCTGAACGGGCCATGGAACTGTTGGAAGAAGCCGGTTACCCTGACGGCTTCGAGGTCCAATTCAACTATCCGACGAACGTATCCCGGCCGTACATGCCAACCCCCGAGCAGGTCTTCACCAACCTGACCGACCAGTTGGCCGCCGTGGGTATCACCGCAACGCCAGCGCCTGACGTCTGGACGCCTGACTACCTGGACAAGATCCAGGGAACAACTGACCATGGCATCCACCTGCTCGGCTGGACCGGTGACTACAACGACACTGACAACTTCATCGGTGTTTTCTTCGGCCAGGAGAAGCTCGAATTCGGCTTCGACAACCCCGAACTGTTCGCGGCGTTGGACGAAGCCCGTGGCATGACCGACCGTGAAGAGCAGACAGCGGCGTACGAGGAAATCAACGAGCAGATCGCCGAGTTCAACCCGGCGATCCCGTTGGCTCACCCCGCGCCGTCACTGGCCTTCGCCGAGCGTGTCACGTCCTACCCGGCAAGCCCCGTCAATGACGAGGTCTTCAACATGATCGAACTCAACGAGTAACAACATCAGATGACAGGAGAGCCTGGCCTGCGCGGCCCGGCTCTCCTGTTGTTCGTTGGACAGTGTTTGATTCCTGTGTGTTTGATCCGTTCCTGAAAGGACCCCGTGCTACGCGTCATTGGTAAGCGCCTCGCGCTGCTGGTACCCACGTTGATCGGCTTGTCGATCCTGTTGTTCCTGTGGGTGCGCAATCTACCCGGCGGCCCTGCCACTGCCCTGCTGGGCGAGCGGGCCACCCCTGAAGCGGTGGAACGGGTGAACGAGCTCTACGGCTTCAACGAGCCGATTGTCTCTCAATACTTCACCTATATGGGCAAGCTCCTGCAGGGTGACTTCGGCACCTCGATCAACACCGGCCGTCCGGTGCTGGAGGAGTTCGCCACCCGGTTCCCCGGCACCGTCGAACTCACTGTCGTCGCTCTGATCTTCGCCATCGGCATCGGCATTCCCCTCGGTTATCTGGCCGCCCGCTACTACGGGCGGTTTGTGGACCACGGTTCGGTAGTGCTGAGCCTGCTCGGTATCACGGTGCCCGTCTTCTTCCTGGCGTTCATCCTCAAGTATCTGTTTGCCATCCAATGGCCCATTCTTCCTCCGGACGGTCGCCAGGATCCGCGAATGGACGCCACCCACGTGACAGACTTCTACGTGTTGGACGGAATGCTCACCGGTGAGTGGGACGCAGCCTGGGACGCGTTCCAGCACCTGATCCTGCCGGGTATTGCGCTCGGCACCATCCCCTTGGCCATCATCGTACGGATCACCAGGGCTTCGGTTCTTGAGGTCCAGAATGCCGACTACGTCCGCACCGCCCGAGCCAAGGGCCTACTTGAGAAGACCATCCGGAACCGCTTCATCCTCCGCAACGCGATGCTTCCCGTTGTGACCACCATCGGTCTGCAGGTGGGCTTGCTGATTTCCGGGGCAGTGTTGACCGAAACGGTCTTCGCTTTCAACGGGATCGGCAGATTTTTGCGTGATGCGATCTTCGGACTCGACTACCCCGTCCTCCAGGGGTTCATCATCATCATTGCCATCCTGTACGCAGTGATCAACCTGATCGTTGACATTTCCTACAGCATCATCGACCCAAGGGTGCGTGTGAGTTGAGTACGACATTGCCGCCAACTGCCGGTGACGAGCCGGCGCCCACCGAACCGAGCATCCCCGACGGAGCCGGAACCGGACTCTGGAAAGACGCCTTCCGACGGCTCAAGAAGAACCCGCAGGCCATCGCCGGAGCCGTCATTGTGGGCTTGTTCCTGCTGGTGGCCATTCTGGCGCCGGTCCTTGCTCCCTACGGCGGCGATGAACTACCGGGACGTACCGAGATCACGCCCACCAACATCCCGGGGCCGGGGGAGTTGGACGCTTACCCACTCGGTCTCGACCGATTCGGTGGGGACCTACTGAGTAAGCTCATCTGGGGTGCTCAGGCGTCCCTGTTGATCGGCGTCGTGTCCACCACCCTAGGGCTGGTCGGCGGCATGATCCTCGGCCTGCTCGCCGGTGGACTGGGCGGCTGGGTGGACAGCCTCATCATGCGGTTCGTCGACATTCTTCTTTCGGTGCCGAACCTGTTGCTGGCAGTCAGTATTGCAGCGATCCTGGGTCAGGGGCCCTACGCGGTCATGATCGCGATCGGTGTCTCGCAGGTGCCGATTTTCGCCCGCCTATTGCGAGCATCGATGTTGTCCCAACGCGGCTCGGACTACATTCTTGCCGCCCAGACGTTGGGTCTGAGTCGGTCCACCATCACCATGAGCCACCTGCTGCCCAACAGTGTTGGGCCGGTTATCGTCCAGGCGACCCTGACCCTTGCCACAGCAGTCATTGACGCGGCTGCTCTGTCCTTCCTTGGACTGGGCGGTGGGCGCCCGCAGACCGCGGAGTGGGGGCGGATGCTCACCTATGCGCAGGCCGAGCTCGCCAACTCGCCGCAGCTGGCGTTCCTGCCGGGTATCTGTATCGCTGTGACGGCGCTGGGCTTCACCCTGCTGGGCGAGTCGTTGCGGGAGTCGCTCGATCCCAAGACCCGCAAGAAGTAGCCAGCTTCGACTGGAGTAAAGAAGATCCCGGCACCGATGGTGCCGGGATCTTCTTGTCTGCCTGCGGTTCTAGGCGATGTTCAATTCGTTGCCAGGGATCGCCGAAAGCAATTGCCGGGTGTAGGGGTGGCGCGGATTCTGGAAAACTTCCTCGGAACTAGCGGCTTCGACCAGCTCACCGTCCTTCATCACGCAGACGTAGTCGGAAATGAGACGGACCACGGCGAGATCATGGGAGATGAACAGGTAGCTCAGACCGAGCTCCGACTGTAGGTCCCCGAGCAGCTTCAGGATCTGGGCCTGAACCAGAACGTCCAGCGCGGACACCGGCTCGTCGCAGATGATCAGTTCGGGCTTCAGCGCCAAAGCCCGGGCGATAGCCACCCGCTGGCGTTGCCCGCCCGAAAGCTCCGACGGGTACCGGCGCAGGGCGGTCTGCGGCAGGGACACCTGGTCCATCAG
>NZ_ASZW01000254.1:48446-52763 GCF_000468215.1 Arthrobacter sp. CAL618
CTGGCCCGCCGTTCACTCTTGGAGCCCCGCTTGTAGGCGTTGAGTGGTTCCTCAATGATCCGTTCAATCGTGAACATGGGATTCAGCGACGAGTACGGGTCCTGGAACACAGGTTGAACCCGCTGCCGGAAGTCAGCCAGCTGTGCTTTGTTCAGTGTTCCAACATCCATGCCGTCGAAAGTCATCGTGCCCGACGTCGGCTCAATGAGCTTCAGGAGCATCCGCGCGGTGGTGGTCTTCCCTGAACCGGACTCACCCACAATGGCGACGGTCTGTCCCCGTGGCACATCAAGGGTCACGTTCTTCGCCGCGTAGAAGTCGTCCGAGCTGCCCCGACGCTTGTAGATCTTGGTCAGGTCCCTGATCTCGACAATGTTCTTGCCCGGATCAGTGGCAGCCGGCGCCGCTGGGGCGTGGGCCTGGTGTTCCAGGAAGACCGCTTCTGCTGCCTGGGCCCGCTTCCCCGCGTCGGCGTGGTACGTCCCCGGCTGGAGGCGGACTGCTGCCACGCTGGGCGCAGCGCGGACGAGGGATTGGGTGTACGGGTGCTGGGGGTCATTGAGAAGCTGCTGCGCCGGCCCGGCCTCAACTACCCGGCCGCGGTGCATCACCACGAGATCCGAAGCGCGTTCGGCGGCCAGCCCCAGGTCGTGTGTGATCAGCAGCACCGATGTTCCGAGCTGTTCGGTCATCAGATCGATCTGGTCCAGAATGGTCCGCTGCACCGTCACATCCAGTGCGCTGGTCGGTTCGTCAGCGATGAGCAGCCGCGGCTGGCAGGCCATCCCGATCGCGATCAGGGCACGCTGCCGCATGCCACCCGAAAACTCGTGAGGATACTGTTTGGCCCGTTCACCGGCGTCGGGCAGTCCAGCGGCGGTGAGGACCTCGATGACGCGTTCCTTGACGTTCTTCTTGGTCGCCATCCCGTGGACCAGCAGGGTTTCGGCCACCTGGGTGCCGATCTTGGTAACCGGATTGAGGTTCGACATCGGGTCCTGCGGGACCAGCCCGATGGCCCGCCCGCGGATGGCGCGCATCTTCGTTTCAGAAATGGTGGCGAGGTCCTGGCCTTCGAACAGGATGCTGCCGCTGGTAATCCTGCCATTGGACGGCAGCAGGCCGATGCAGGACATCGCCGTCGTCGACTTTCCCGAACCGGACTCGCCAACAATCGCGAGGGTTTTCCCGCGTCGCAGGGTAAAGCTCGCATTTTCGACGGCGATCACATCGCCGTACGAAGTGCTGAACGTTACGGCGAGGTCCTTGACCTCAAGGAGCGGGGCATCGCTGGGGACACCGTCAACGGGTGTGATGTCGATCATGCCTCTATCGTCCCTCATGAGGGGGCGTAACCCACGGATCCGGAGGAGAGTTTTTCGATCAGGAAATCGACGGCGTACCGGTAGCCACTGATTCCGGCGCCCACGATCACGGCTTCCGCAACAGCCGACAGGTAGGACTGGTGCCGGAATTCTTCCCGCCGGTGCACGTTGCTGATATGCACCTCTACCGTGGGAAGGCCGACGGCGGCAATTGCGTCGCGGAGGGCGACGGAGGTGTGGGTGTAGGCGCCGGCGTTGATGACGATACCGTCGGCTGCCCCTGCCGCAGCCTGGATGGCGTCGACCAGTTCGCCTTCATGGTTGGACTGCAGGCACGTGACGGCCCAACCGTGACGCCCCGCGGCGTCTGCGGCGAGAGCCTCGACGTCGGCGAGGGTTCCTGTGCCGTAGGTGGCCGGTTCGCGGGTGCCCAGGAGGTTGAGATTCGGTCCGTTGATGATCAGGAGCGTGTTGGTCTTCGGCATGGCTTAACTATGCCCCACACCCGGGCGCACCAAAAAGCAGCTGTGAGTCTTGCAGCGGCTGGTCTGGGACTAGCTGACATCCACCACGGGCTTGGATGTATCGATAACTTCCCGGGCCAGCTCGTCCTTGAACTTCTGGCTAAACCGGCGACGCGATGCAGACATACTGCAGATCTCACTTTCAGTAGAAACCTCAGTTTGAGAGGTCCCACTGTCCGAAATCCCTAGGCTGCTCAGTTAGCGGAGGCCGCGTTGTAGGTCTTTTAGGGCGGTGGTGTGATCGCGGTAGGCTTTTCGGCCGGCTTTGGTGAGTCGGAAGACGGTGTGGGGTTTTTTGCCGAGGAAGGACTTGTTGATTTCCAGGTAGCCCTTGTCTTCGAGGATCGTGGCGTGTTTGGACAGCAGCGCGTAGCTGGTCCCGAGTTCGTCTTTCAGGGCCTGGTAGGTCGCGTTGTCCACGGAGGCTAGTGCTGCCATGATCGCGAATCTCACCGGTGAGTGAACGACCTCGTCGAGGCGGTTCATGGCATCTCCAAGGCTCACCTGCCGCGTACCGCCAACCATAGTGAGCAACCAAGTAGGGGAAGTGCCAGCACGATCGACGCGAGGACCGCCGTACTCAGGGGTACTCCGCCGGTTTCGGAGCCGACCGGGCTCAGAACCTGATAGGTGATTCCGCCGCCTACTCCCAACCAGAGGGCCGAGAGTCCTTCGATCAAGGTGAAATGTCTGGGCCGAACGGTACGGGTCCGGGAGCGGACGAAAACAAACAGAATGGCCAGCAGGACCAAACCGCCATAGACCACAACGGCACTTGTCCCGTTCACCAGGTCGGCGCCGGTGTGAAAAAACATGGCCATAAACAGCCCGCCGAACACCGCCCACACGGCGAGGACCACTGCCTCCGGCCCACTGGAAACATGGCGTTTTCTGGTGGCAGGCCTGGTTACAGCCGAGGGAACGCCGGTGCCTCGTTCATCATCCATGGTTCCAACGTATTGACAACTCAACGATTCGTCAACAAGCTGGCGCGCGGTAAAAGCCCCTCACAAGAGGAACCTCGATGTGTGGCGGTGCTCAGGCTGACATCGGTGCGACGTCGGCTGGCCGGGTGAGGTTGGCTGTCCGGCGGAGGCGGAGGCGGACGGCGGCCAGCGCCCCAGCAACGGTCACCAGGCTCATCACCGCAAGAACAATTCCGGGGTGCCACCAGGCGCCGTCGGTAGCTGTACCGAGGACCTGGGTAATGGAAGGAGCGAATCCGGCGACAATCGCCGCCAGGCTATAGGCGAAGGACAGAGCGGTGAACCCGGTGCGGGGCTCGAAAATGTCAGCCATCAATCCGCCAAGCGCGGCCCAGCTGGCGGTCGGCAGGATGCCGCCCAACAGGATGGCGGCCACATAGGTGGGCGCATCGGCGATGCTGATCACCCAATACAGCGGGAAAGCGATGAGGGCGGTGCCGATAGCCCCGCCGGCGACCACCTTGGCCGAGCCGATCTTCATGGCCAGATAGCCGAACGCGGGAATGGTCAGCAGTTGCAGGAGCGATCCGATCAGGGCCGCGTTGAGCACGGTCTCCTGGCTGAGTCCCAGCCGTTGGGTGCCGTAGGCCTGAGTGTAGGAAACCATGAGGAAGTAGGAACCGATACCGAGCACTGCCGCTGCGGCCGCGACGGCGATTGCCGCAGGCTGCCGCCGGATGACTTCGAAGAACGGAATGCTGGCGCGCGACTGTGTCTGCACGGTCTCTTTGAACACCGGCGTCTCGTCAATGGCGAGCCGCAGGTACAGGGCGATGCCCAGGAACGGGAACGCGAGCAGGAAGGGGATACGCCATCCCCAGGTGGTCATGACGTCGGGCGCCACGACAGCGAGGATCAGGAACACCAGGGAGATGAGCATGGTGCCGACGGGGGAACCGAGCTGGGGAATCGAGGCGTACAGCGCGCGTTTACGCGGTTCGGCGTGCTCGGTGGCGATCAGGATGGACCCGCCCCACTCGCCACCGAGGGACAACCCCTGGAGAAGACGGAGCACGGTCAGCAGGATGGGCGCCCAGACGCCGATCACGCTGTAGTCCGGGAGCAGGCCGACGGACCCGGTGGCCAGGCCCATCAGCACGATGGTCCAGATGAGGGTCTTTTTGCGGCCGATCCGGTCGCCGAGATGACCAAACAGGATGGCACCCAGGGGGCGGGCGACGAAGCCCATCGCGAAGATCAGGAAAGCCGAGAGGGTGCCCGCGAGGGGATCCTGGGCGGCGAAGAACACCTGGTTGAAGACCAACGCAGCAGCGGTTCCGAAGACGTAAAAGTCGTAGGACTCGAGGGTGGTGCCTACAAACGAGGCGGCCGCGGACTTACGGGCCATCTTGCGGTTGGCGGCCGGGGACGGGCCAGCGGTCGCGGGGGCAGTGGTAGTAGACACGTTTCGAAATTGTCCTCGTGCCGCAGGCCGAGGCGCCACCCCTGCCGGGCAAGATCACAACCCCCCGGGATGCACAT
>NZ_ASZW01000255.1:0-7455 GCF_000468215.1 Arthrobacter sp. CAL618
TGTCCGAATATCCCTCTGTTTATACGGCCTGTAAGGCGTTGGCGCCGAAGCTGGGAGTCGGTGCTGAATCGCTGCGCCGTTGGGTGGTCCAGGCCCAGATCGATGCCGGTGAAAAGACCGGGCCAAGCAGCGAGGAGTTGGAGGAAATCAAGCGGCTCCGGGCCGAGGTGCGGGATCTGAAGGAGTCCAACGAGATCCTGAAACAGGCCTCGATTTTCTTCGCAAGGGAACTCGACCCTCGCCGCCGCTGACCTGCCGATTTATCGACGACATGCGCGCTCTTGGTTACGCGGTCGAGTCGATCTGCGCCGTCCTGCGAGACCAGGGCATGCAGGTTGCCGCACGAACCTACCGAGCGTGGAAGACACGCCTGCCAGCGTTGCGCACCCTTGAAGACGCCCGCCTCACCGATGCCCTACGAGCTTTGAACGTCGCTGATGCGAAAGGCCGTCGACGCCCCGAGATCCTTTACGGGCGCCGGAAGATGACTCAGTGGCTGCGCCGCAACGGTTTCCCGGAAGCCTCCAAACACTGTGGACCGGCTGATGCGCGAAGAGGGCATGAACGGTCTGATCAGAGGCCGCAAGATGCGCACCACGGTCCCCGGGAAGGACGGCCGCCGCGCCGGAGACCTACTGAATCGGGACTTCACAGCCCTGGCCCCGAACCAGGTCTGGGTCACTGATTTCACCTACGTGCCGGTCTACACCGGGTTCGTCTACGTGGCCCTGGTCATCGACCTGTATTCCCGGGCGATCGTCGGGTGGGAAACTTCCACAGTGAAGGACACTACGTTCGTGGAACACTGCCTGCGGATGGCGTTGTGGCGCCGTCAACACACCGGCCGGCCAGCCGCAGCGGGGCTGATTCATCATTCGGACGCGGGAAGCCAATACACCTCCATCCGTTACACCGATACCCTGGCCCTAGAGGGCTTGCAGCCCTCGATCGGCAGCGTCGGCGACGCGTATGACAATGCCGCCGCTGAAACGGTCATGGGGCTCTTCAAAAACGAGGCCGTCGCGAAGGGTTCACCGTTCCGCACCGGAGCCCTGAAAACCGAAACCGACGTGCAAACAATCGTCTTCGAATGGGTCCACTGGTACAACAACGAACGCCTGCATTCCGCCCTGGACCACCAAACGCCAGAGGAATACGAGCAAACATATTATGATCTACAAGCCGGCCCGTCACCCGACGCCGGCGCCAACAAACAGGCGGCATGATTCCCGGGACGCTGACGCCATCGACGTCGGTGTTCTCGTACAGCCACGTTGCAACGCTTTGGGTGAGTCGGCTGGCACCGCCGGGATCGAACACATCCCCCCAACTGAGGTACTGGCACGGGGCTATTGATTGGGACGGCCTCCGAGCACCTCCGTTTGGCCACGGTTCAAGGGATTAGAAGGGCGGTAGCGACAGCTGCGGCGAAGGACGTTCCGTATAGAGGCTCTATTTTGCCCGTTTGGTCGGTGATATTGCCGAAAGTGTTTAAGGAGTCGCCGCCGGTAGCGTGAATTGGCTGATGGGTGGAGGGTACTGAGACGTTGTAGCTTGTTAGCGAGCGGTTGAAGTCCCATGCTTGTACGACCGTTGTGCCGGGCAGACTCGCAGGATATCCGAATGCTTGTCCTGTTGTGGTGTTCCCCGCTGCGGCAACAATTTGCGGTAGTTGCACACTGAGCGGCCTAGGGATTTCGGACAGTGGGACCTCTTAAACTGAGGTTTCTACTGAAAGTGAGATCTGCAGTATGTCTGCATCGCGTCGCCGGTTTAGCCAGAAGTTCAAGGACGAGCTGGCCCGGGAAGTTATCGATACATCCAAGCCCGTGGTGGATGTCGCCAAGGCCTACGGAGTCGGGCCGGAAACGCTGCGCCGGTGGGTGATGAAATACCGTGAATCCCATGGTGGGACCGAAACCGATCTGAGCGTTTCAGAACGTGCCCGGTTGAAGGAACTTGAGCGGGAAAACCAGGAACTCAGGGCCGAGACTGCGTTCTTGAAAAAAGCGGCCTCGTACTTTGCAAGGGATCCACGATAGTGGCGAAGTACGAGTTCATCGATTCCCAAAAGAACACCCCGGAGAACACCGATTCGGTGTGGAAGATGTGCCTGTGGCTGGCAGTATCAACGTCCGGGTTTTATGACTGGCTCTCCCGGCCCCGCTCGGCCACCGCGGCCCGTCGGCAGGTACTAGCAGTGCGTATCCGGTACTTCTTCGACGAAGCCGACGGGACGTACGGGTACCGGCGGATCCACGCGGACCTCGTAGCGGAGGGGACACTGTGTTCCCCGGAGCTGGTGCGCTCGATCATGCGTGCCGAGGAGTTAGTGCCGTGCCAGCCGCGCCCGTTCCGGGTCACCACCAAGGCCGACCCCGAAGGCGTTGCCGCGGTCCCGGACCTGGTGAAACGGGACTTCACCGCGGACCGTCCCGGAGTGAAGTTTGTCGGGGACATCACCTACATTCACACCTGGCAGGGATTCATCTATTTGGCCACCGTGATCGACTGCTATTCGAAGAAAGTCGTCGGCTGGTCCATCGCCGATCACATGCGCACCGACCTGGTCGCGGACGCCCTAACCAACGCCACCCGGGCCACCCGGGTCGAGGTGGGTGCAATTTTCCACTCAGATAGTGAGACTGTTTGTGCTGGTGTTTTCGCGGGTCTTCACCCTCACAGCGACCGACGCGCGAGAATGTCGGTGCCGGATGTTCTCAGGGGTTCCTGACTCTCACCCCGATCGACGTTGTGTTGTCTTTCCTCGGATCTGTCGGTCCCCCGGGAGCACCCCGTGAGGTGTCACGCCTCACCGCCGGAGTGACCTAAGGAGAGCCTGCGCCAACAGGTGCTCATCACTGTCTTGTCCGCCGGCCTGGTGGTGCGAGGTGCCGTACCACGCCCGTACGAACAGATCGGAGCGCAACATGACCGTCATCGCCAATACCATCGGGACGCATCAATCACCCTCAGTGTTCGCTGGTGTCGACACGCACAAAGAGATCCACGTCGCGGCCGTCATCGACGCTGCAGGCACCGTCATCGGCACTCACAGCTTCTAAACGACTCGCGCTGGTTACCGGGCGCTGCTGACTTGGGTGCGCAGCCACGGAGACCTAATCCGGATCGGCATCAGGGCACCGGCTCATACGACGCCGGACTCACGCGGCATCTCGCGAAGAACGATGTGACGGTGCTTGAGGTGGACCGGCCAGACCGTTCGGACCGGCGACGGAAGGGCAAAGACGACGATCTCGACGCGATCAGCGCCGCCCAAGCCGCGCTCCACGAACGACGCACCACGATCCCTAAATCTAAGGACGGCGCAATCGAAGCCCTCAGAATCCTGCGTCTCGCACGCGCCCAGGCGGTCCGGGAGCGCCGCAAGGCGCTGCAGCTGCTGCGCATGTCGATCGTCGCCGCGCCCGACGAGGTTCGCGATCAGGTCCGCAACCTCACCCGAATGCAACTGATCCGCCATCTCGCGGCTTGGCGCCCCGATGTCTCGAACGCGACTGATCCCGTGGTCGCCTACCGGATCCCGCTGAAGTCATTCGGCCGCCGCTATCTCGAACTCACCGATGAGATCGCCGACCTCGAGCTCCTCATCAACCCCATCGTCGAAGCCCTCGCGCCGCGCCTGCTCGAACGCACCGGCATCGGCATAGAAGTCGCCGGGCAACTGCTGGTCACCGCCGGTGACAATCCCGACCGGCTCCGCTCAGAAGCCTCTTTCGCAATGCTCTGCGGCGTCTCACCGCTGCCCACATCATCGGGCATGACCCAGCGGCACCGACTCAACCGGGGCGGTGACCGCCAAGCCAACCGAGCCCTCCATCTCGCCGTGATCAGCCGACTCAGGATCGACGAGAGAACGAAGGCCTACGTCGCGAAGAAGACCGCGGAAGGACACTAAAAGATGAAGATCATCCGCTGCCTGAAACGCTACCTCGCCCGCGAAGTCTACTTCCTCCTCAACCCCGGGACCGAACACATCCGCCCGAACACCAAGCCACGCAAGGTTGCAGCTTGACTCTCAGGAGAGCATCCGCGGAAGCGTCTATACCTCAGCAGGTTTCCGGGCCTTGGTCACCGGGTTGGGGATGCGGTCCTCGATGGGGCGTACCGGGGTGTCCCTCTTAATCGGCTAATGACGTCGTTTCTGCAGGTCAGCGACACGCCATGCCATTTGTCCTCGCGGGTGATCTGGATCACTTCTGGTACATATGTTTTTCCTGAGCAGCGATGGCGATCTGCGGCTTGAGGAACACGACGGCGGTTGGGCGTTGGCCGGGCAGGCGGCGCCGCAGTTCAGACTCGTGGATGAATACCTTGCCTATCTGAGAGATCGGAACTACTCCCCGAAGACGGTGCGGTCCTACGGGTATGACCTTTTGGCGTTCTGTCGGTGGCTTCTGGCCACTGGACGGCCGCTCTCGGAAGTCGGCACGGAGGTGCTGCTGGGGTTTCTGCGGGCCTGCCGCGAGGCAAAAGTCTCGGGCCGGGCAGGGCCACGCCAGAACCTATCGAACCGACTCGCTTACGCTGACGCGGCCCGTTCAAAGTGTCGTTTCCTTCGAGGTTGTTCGGACTTTGGGGACAGATCTTTTCCGGCGTGCTGCCGGGTCCATAAGCCCATCTCCAAAGCATCCAAGACCAGGTCCGTGTGCAGTGTGGTCGACAGCTGCCACCCGACCCACCAAGCGGGAGAACACGTCCAGGACGAGCGTCGCATACACCCACCGGAGACGTCCGAATGTAGGCGATGTCTGCAACCCACAAATAATCTGGTGTCGGCGCCATGAACTGCCGACGGATCAGGTGCGCTGGCCGCTCCGAGAAGGGCCCCGGCACGATCGTCCCCGATTAGGGACGTGAATGCTTGTCGGATAAGCCGCATGATGGTTGGAGTAAGAATTAGATTAGTCTAATATTTTCTGTATGGTCATCGAAAAAAACATAAAGGGTCACCTCTCGTGTTGTGTGATTGAGCATAGCGAGACGGTGGAGAATTATTTGAAGGCTGTTTTTCATATGTCTTCAGCGGGGGAGTCTGCGGCTACGACGCTGATTGCTGAGCGTTTGGGAGTGGCTCCGCCTTCGGTGTCGGCGATGGTGAAGCGGCTTGAGGAGAACGGGCTGGTTTCCTATGCGGGCCGTGGGCGTGTGGTCCTGACGGGTCATGGGCGGGGGCATGCGTTAGCGGTGGTGCGCCGGCACCGGCTGTTGGAGACTTTTCTGCACCGGTTCCTGAAGATGGGGTGGGACGAAGTCCATATCGAAGCTGAGCGTCTGGAGCACGCGTTGAGCTCCCGGTTGGAGGACCGTATCGACGAAGCGCTGGGGTTCCCGACCCGCGATCCTCATGGTGATCCCATCCCGCCCAAACATGGGCCGCATGATGAGGCTTGGGGCATGCCATTGGACCGTTCTACGCCGGGGTGCGTGTTCCTGGTGGAGCGGGTTTCGGATCGAGATAGCGCAGCGCTGCGCTATTTGGCGGAGCTCGGTATTTTGCCCGGGGTTGAACTTGCGGTCCGGGAACGGGCGCCGTTCGACGGACCTTTGTGGGTCGAACTGGGCGGGCGAATATATGCGCTTGGCTCAACTTTGACCCGTCTGATCCATGGCTCCGTGATACCTGGAGCAGGCCACAAAACGACCGTATCCACCGAGCTCATGACCGGAGAATAAGATGCATCAACCATCCGAGGCAGCACGTACCGCTTCTTCCCCTGAGGGGCGGATTCTTGGGTCTCCGCGACGACGGCGTTTGGTTGCCCTGCTTCCGGTTCTCACCCTGGTTCTTGCTGGCTGCGGCGGGGGTGCCGGAGGGAATGCCGAGACCGGGGGAGTGGACGACGGCTGGAAAGTACAGGTTGTGGCTACCACGAACTGGCACACCGATCTGGCTCGTCAGATCGGCGGGGACCGCGCCGAGGTTACCGGGCTGATGGGCCCCGGCGTGGACCCGCATTTATACCAGGCCAGCGCTGGCGACATTGATGCCCTCTTGGGTGCTGATATGGCCGTGTGGAACGGATTGAACCTTGAGGCAAATATGGAGGAGGTATTCGAGGAGGTGGGCACAAAGGTGCCCGTGGTAGCGGTAGGGGATGCCGTGCCGGAGGCCCTGCTGATTGCGGTCAAGGATGTCCCGGGTGGCGAATACGATCCGCATATCTGGTTCGACACCGAGGCGTGGGCCTATGCCGCCGAGGCCGTCGCCGAGGCGTACCAGGAAGTCGACCCCGACAATGCGGACAGCTACCAGGAGCGTTTGGAAGACTTCACGGCCGGGCTAGAGGGGCTGGACGTGGATATCAGCGCGATGATCGGGCAGGTCCCGGAGCGATCCCGTGTGCTGGTCACCTCCCATGATGCGTTCTCCTACTTCGCCCGCTCCTATGGCCTCGATGTGGCCGCGATCCAGGGCAAATCTACGGCCGGGGAAGCCACCACTGCCGATATCCGCCGGGTCACAGAGACCATCGCGGAAGCGGAACTGAAAACCGTGTTTATAGAATCCAGCGTGCCCCGGCAGACCATCGATGCGGTGCTCGCTGCCGCGGAGGAAGCAGGCCAGCCCACGGAAGTCGGGGGAGAACTGTTCGGGGACTCACTGGGACAACCCGCGGATGGCAAGGGCGACTACGAGGGGGCGTTGATGCACAACGCCACCGTGATCACCGAGGGGCTCCGATGACACTGCTCGAGACGCAGCAGCGGCGGGAAAGCGCCCTGGATATTGCCCGGCTGACCGTCAGCTACACGAACCGGCCGGTGCTGTGGGATGTCGACGCCTGGTTCCCCGCCGGTGCCCTCTCCGCGATCACCGGGCCCAATGGTGCGGGGAAATCGACGCTGCTGCGCGCTGCGTTGGGCCTGCTTCCTGTCGACGCTGGGCAGGCCAGCATTGGTGGGCTTCCTGCCCGGAAGGCCCTGGACGAAGTCGCCTATGTGCCCCAGCGCGAGGCAGTGGACTGGGATTTTCCGATCACAGTGCGTGAGGTGGTGGAAATGGGCCGCTACCGCTCCGCAGGATGGTTCAGACGGATCTCCCGTTCAGACAAGGCCATGGTGGATGCGTGTCTGGAGCGGGTGGGAATGTCCGAGTACTCCCACCGTCAGATCGGTCAGCTCTCCGGTGGACAACGTCAACGAATTTTCCTGGCCCGCGCTCTGGCCCAAAACACGAAGCTGCTGGTGATGGATGAACCCTTCGCCGGTATCGATGCCCGCACCGAGGCGGACCTGCTCGGGCTACTAGGGGAGTTACGCGATGAGGGCAGAACCATAATCATCGTCCATCATGACCTGGATACGGTCCGGGAAGTCTTCGACTGGGCGTTGTTACTGAACGTGCGCACCATAGCGTGCGGACCGGCAAAGGAAACGTTATCGCCCGGGAATCTGCTGGCCGCCTACGGGGCCGGGCCGTCCCGGACCGGG
>NZ_ASZW01000255.1:7465-23023 GCF_000468215.1 Arthrobacter sp. CAL618
TGCTGCGGCCGGGGAGGCGTCGACGTGGGACCGGTAATTAGTGGGATTCCCCTGCCTTACCCGGACGCCGTCGTGGCTGCCGGAGCCGCGGTACTCGGGCTGCTTGCCGGAGTTGTCGGCGTCCTGGCTGTTCTACGCCAGCGGACCCTGGTGGCGGACGCGCTTTCCCACGCCGCTCTGCCCGGGGTCGCCGTGGCGTTCCTCATCACGGGAGTCACCGCGGCCTCATCATTGATTGTTGGGGCCGCCGTCGCCGGTCTCATCGGGGCCGGCGCCATCGTCGCGGTCGAGCGGACCAGCCGCATTCGCCCCGATGCGGCGATCGGAGTCGTGCTCTCAGGGTTCTTCTCCATCGGCATTGTCCTGCTCACCTACATCGCCGGAACAAACAACGCCAACCAGGCCGGACTGCAGAACTACCTTTTCGGTCAGGCCGCGGGCCTACTCGAAGAGGACGTCACCGTTTTCGCCGTCCTGGCGGTCACAGCACTGGGATTTACCGCATTGATGTTCAGGGTTTTGAAAACCACCCTGTTCGATCAGGCGTTCGCAGCCTCGTTGGGGTTACGGGTGCGCGCGGTAGAGTATCTGATGACCGCACTGCTGGTAGTCGCCGTCATTGTCGGCATCCGCACCGTCGGCGCGATACTCATGGTCGCGATGATCGTCGCTCCTGCCGCCGCCGCCCGGCAATTCACCACAAGACTCGCCTCCATGCTGTTGCTGGCCGGGCTCATCGGCGCCGCTGTCGCTGTGACTGGGGCATTGATTTCCACCGCCACCCAAACCCCTACAGGTCCGGTCATTGTCCTGACCGGCCTCGCCGTGGTCCTGGTTTCCCTAGCTCTGGCTCCCCGCCGCGGAATCCTCTGGCGTGCGCACAAACTCCGCCGGGACCGCCGGGACCGCCAACGGACCGGTCTCCTTGCCGAGATTGCCGCCGCCGAACGGACAGGACAGACGCTCACACCCGCGTCCCTAGCCGGGGACGCCCGGACCCGGCGCCGGGCACTACACGACCTGGAGAACTCCCGTCTGCTACAGCAGTGCGACGGGCAGCTCCACCTGACCGGAGCCGGCCACACCGCTGCACAGCCGATCCTGGAACGCGAGCACCTATGGACAGCATGGCTCAAACACGGACATCAACTCGACTCCCCGGTGGTCCGGGAACCGAATCCGGTGGATATCCGCGGAAGCCTCGGAGATGATGTCGCCGACCAACTGCTCGCCCTCACCCGGGCAGAGGCATCATGAGTTCCGCCCTGGCCATCATGGTCACCGCAGGCCTGACCGCCACAGCCTGCGGCCTGCTGGGACCGTTCATGGTGCTCCGGCGCACCGTCCTGATGGCCGACGCCGTCTCCCACGCGGTACTGCCGGGCATTGTCCTGATCTATGTGCTCTTCCATACCCGGGCGCCGCTACCGGTCATCATCGGAGCCACCATATTCGCCGTCCTCTGCGTCCTCTGCGTCGAGGCCCTGCGCTCCAGTGGGCTGGTAAAGGCCGACGCCGCGATAGCGCTAATCTTCCCCGCCCTGTTCTCGATCGGTGTGCTGGGCATCAATCATTACGCTTCGGACATCCACCTGGACCTGGACTCGACGATCTACGGTGAGATCGCGTTCGTTCCCTTCCGCACCATCGACGTACTCGGCACCGAATTGCCGCAGGCACTGCTCGTAATCGGCACCATTGCGCTTCTGAACGCGGTCCTGATCACCGTGTTCTGGAAACCAATCAAAGTAAGCACCTTCGACCCAGGCTTCGCCCGGACGATAGGTATCCGACCGCAGCTGGTCTCACAATTGCTGCTCGTTGCGGTCGCCATCACCGCAGTGACAGCGTTTGAAGCGGTCGGGGCGATCCTCGTTATCACCCTGCTGATTGTCCCGGCCGCCACCGCCTACCTGCTCACCGACCGGATCTGGCTCATGATCACCGTAACTGTCGCCATCGGCTGGACATCAGCCATCGCCGGCTACCAAGGTGCGGCTGCCCTGGACGCCTCCATCGCCGGCGCCATGGGCGTCATCGCTACCGCCTGCTTCACCCTGGCCCTCGTGGCATCACCAAAATACGGTTTGGCAGCTCGCTTTATCCAACGCAGGCAAGGCCGCCGCCGCACAGCCCGCTCTGACCACAGAAGGCGGAACCCGGTAGACCGTCAAGACGATGTGGACGCCGGACGCCGATCGACCTCCTGGAAACAGGGCGAATAAGCAAAGAACACCGCATTCAAGCAACCGCCCGACAGTACGGCGGCTGCTCAAAGTAGTTGATGTCCCCAGCCCGATCAGCTAATGACTGTGAAGGCGCCGTGCTGCTTCATGCTGTCCAAAGCCGAAGATAAACAGATTCGAGTGCAGATGGCGGCCCGCTGATATCACCCCTTCACTAACCCGCCGTCCACGATCAGATTCTGCCCGGTTACCGACCGCGACCATGGGGAGGCGAAGAACAATGCGGCATCCGCGAACTCTTCCGGAGTAGTGACCCGGCGCAGTGGGGTCCCGGCGGCAATGACATCAAAAACTGCCTCCGGTGTTGCCGAACTGGCATCCGTGGTGCGTAGCAACCCACCCGAAATCATGTTCACAGTTATCCCCTCTGGGCCCAGATCATGCGAGAGTGTGCGGGTCAGCGAAAGCAGTGCCGCTTTCGCCGCCGTGTAGTCGTGGTACGGAACGACCGGGTGCTGAAATAGATTGGTGCCCACATTGATGACACGCCCAAAGTCGGCCGCCTGCATCCCAGGCAATACCGCCTGCACAGTGTTCAAGGCCCCCCGTACGGTACCGGCGAACTGCTGATCCAGATCTTCCCACCTCAACGTGTCCGCGTGCGGTCGGGCTTCGCCGTTGAAGGAGAAGTCAGTCAACGCATTGTTAATGATCGTGGTAATAGGGGAACCGAAATGTGCTCCTGCTTCCTTGACCATGGCAGAGACCTGCTGCGCATCACGCACATCCGCCCGGATAGCCACAGCCCGTTCAGGAAAAGTTGCCGCCGTTTCCCGGGCCGCGTCCGCACTTTCTAGATAATTGATCACCACGCGGGAGCCTTCATTCAGGAAAGACTGCACTAGGCGGGCGCCGAGCCCGCGGCCACCTCCGGTGACCAGTACTACCTGATCACGGATGGAAAGGACGTTGGGGGAGGATGTTGTGGACTGCATGAAGATCACCTTTCGACCGGTGACGAAGGCACGAAGCGTAGATGCAGATAACCGTTCACCGGTGCTGACATCCCTTCGCCAGTACTAACTGGAGCAGGTTCACCGGGTTTGATCTCAGCCCCTGGCCGACTTTCGCCGTGCCGGGCACCCCGTGTCACTTCCACCGACCATATCCCATAAGGAAACCTGTTAGCACGACGTCTTACACTCGCCCGGCCTGTCTCCGGCTGGTGGTATGTCGACCATAACGACCCCGAATGATCACCGCTATTGAGGACGCGCAGAGGCTGCAGTGTTTTCTGTTGGGTGGCATCAAGGACATTGACTGATCGATGCTGGCTGGCATGCGCTACATCATTTGTGCAAACGCGGAATGGATCTTCGGCCAGCCTCTCGATGACGGCACTCCTGGACGTCTAGTCACTTCTCTGCCAGCATCGGTGAAGGCGAGTGTTACGTATCCTGGACACTGTCACTCGATAACGCAGCACACCCTGCAGCTGAGCCAACAATAGTGATCTCCACAAATCTCATCCCGGCGGACGCCGCCGATCTCTCGATGTTCAGCGTAGATAGGGTTTTTCGTACCCGTTGTCACGGATTTCGGATATCAGCACATTTGTTCGAGGTGGGGGCGGCCTTGGGTGGGGGAGGAGGCTTGGGCGTGGGTGCGTTTGGGTATCCGGCCGGCTTGTGAGGCAAGTCGGCCGGCGATAACGGCGTGTTTGAAGGCTGTCGCCATTACTATCGGGTTCTGTGCTCTGGTGACTGCTGTGGCGAGCAGGACCGCGTCGCAGCCCAGCTCCATTGCCAGTGCGGCGTCGGAGGCTGTGCCGATCCCGGCGTCTAAAACTATCGGAACTGTTGCCCTTGAGGCGATGAGTTCGATGTTGTGGGGGTTTAGGATACCCAGCCCCGTCCCAATAGGGGACCCCAGGGGCATAACGGCTGTAGCTCCGAGTTGTTCTAGTCGTCGGGCCAGGATGGGATCGTCGTTAGTGTATGCGAAGACCTTGAAGCCTTTCGTGACCAGTGTTTCGGTGGCCTCGATGAGTTCCAGCGCATCAGGTAGCAGGGTTTGTTCATCGGCGATTACTTCAAGTTTTATCCAGTCCGTTGCCAGTGCCTCCCGCGCCAGTTCAGCGGTCATGACCGCTTCGCGGGCAGTGAAACATCCTGCCGTGTTCGGTAATATCCGGATCCCTTGCTCGTTGAGTAATTCGAACAAGGACCCACCCGTCTCGGGGTTGTACCTTCGCAGCGCCACGGTTGTCAGTTCCGTTCCCGATGCTGCCAGAGCCGCCCCCAGGCCTTCCAGGCTTGGGGTTCCCCCGGTTCCCATGATCAGCCGGGAGCTAAGCGCAACCCCGTCGATTGTTAACGCGTCGTTGTCAGTCAATGTTTTATCCTCCCTGGACGGCGGTAAGAATTTCGATGTCGTCACCGTTCTGGATGGTTACCTCAACCCAACGGGTGCGGGGTACGAGCTCGGCGTTGACTGCAACGGCTACACCCAACTGTTTTTTATCGATTGGTTGCCCGGCATCGGTCAACTCACGGCCGGTCAGCTCGGTGATTAGGTGCTTGAGGGTGGAAACCGAAACGGTATTCCGGGGTTGTCCGTTCAATGTGAAGCTCATAGGGCAATCCTTACTTCATCAGGAAAACTGTTATGACGGGAAGCATCAGGACGGGACGCTTCGGCGAAGTGCCCGAGGTTACTGAACCGGTCGGGTCGGAATCGCTCGATGTCGATCTCCGGTATGTTTTGGCTGATCAGGTCCGCGCAGAGGCGGGCGGTGATCGGTGCCAGCAGCACCCCGTGCCGGAAGAAACCGGTAGCGACCACAAGTCCACGCACATCGGAGCCGTCCGGCTCCCTGCACCGGCCAAGCAGGGGAGCGTTGTCCGGGGTCCCCGGTCGGGGGCGGCAGAGGGCTTCGAGCAGTTCGAGTTCCGCGACTGCCGGGATCAGCGTCTGAGCATCCCGGAGTAGTTCGTAGACACCTCCCGCGGAAAGCCCCGCGGACCCGTTTTCCCGTTGAGTGGCACCTATCACCACCGTTCCATCCTGCCGGGGCACCACATATATGGACGACCCGCGGACCAACCCGCGGACCGTGGAGGTTATGAGCGGTCGAAGGTGTTCGGGTACGCGCAGGCGGAGAATGTCCCCGTACACCGGACGTAACGGTAGCCGCAGCCCTGTCGGCAGGCCATCAATGTTTACCGCACCGAGCCCGTTAGCCAGGATGATCTCATCAGCATCAATCCGCTCTCCGTTCTCCAACAACACACCGGTCACAGCAACACGGTCAGTAGCATCGTCATGGATAAGTGCGGAAACCGAAACGGGCACCGTGCGCGCGGTCGTCTGTTTGGCTAGTGCTGCTTGGAGGGCAACGGCCATAGCCCGCGGATCAACCTGATGATCCTCAGGAACCAGGAACGCTCCTGAAAGCTGCGGGCCGAGCAGCGGCTCCAGACGCCTCGCCTGACTAGTGGTGAGTGCTTCCACCTGAAGCCCAAGACTTGACTGGACAGAGCGCAGGTCGGTCAGGGCCTGCCGATCCGCCGCATCGACACCGGCGACCAGGGTATGCCTCCGCTGGTAGCCGGTTCCAATCCCGGAGGCGGCCTCCAGCTCCGTGATGAAGTCTCGGTATGCCCGGGCCGAGGGCAGCGTCAGGTCCAGCAAAGACTCTTCCTGATAATGGAACTCACTGACCGGGGCCAGCATCCCCGCCGCAGCATGGGTAGCTCCGGAAGCGGGCGCGGGATCAATCAGCGTGACCTGGTGGCCGCGACGGCTGGCCTCCCAGCCGATGGCCAATCCGATGATCCCGCCACCGACAATGACGGTGTGCGCGAGGCGGTCCGGGTTATGAATAGTCATCAGAGTCCTTCCTACGCCGGGCTTAACCGGTTCAGGTTCGTACGGTCGGCGTCGAACGCCCTCTCAGCCCTACCAGTCCGCCAATGTAGGAACACTGGCGGAAGATCGGGCTCCCGTGGAGCTATTAGTCTAAGGCGTATGGCCTTTATCTCAGATGTTTTCCCCCTCCCGCCGGATCTGAACGACGGTGGCACGTCGTCAACGGTCAGTACGGCAGCCCTGCACCGGCAACAGTTCGCATCAGCGCAGTTGTACCTGTGCACGGATTCACGAAAGGAAAGGGGTGACTTCGCGGAGTTCGTCGACGCCGCCTATGCCGGTGGTGTGGATATCATCCAGCTTCGCGACAAAAAGATCGACGCAGTCGAAGAACTCGCCTGTCTCGCGGCTCTGCGTACGGCAGCGGATCGACACGGCAAACTCTTTTCCGCCAATGACAGGGCAGACATCGCCCGACTCAGCGGCGCACCGGTCTTCCACATAGGACAAAAAGATCTGCCAGTACCTGACGCCCGGCAGCTATTAGGCCCCGAACCGATCATCGGTCTATCCTGCCATTCCCCGGCCCAAGTCGCCGCTGCCATGACCACAAGTGGGCTGGATTACTTCTGTACCGGCCCTGTCTGGGCTACACCCACGAAACCTGGCCGTGCTCCCTCCGGGCTTAAATTGGTGCGTTACGCAGCAGCACGTTCGGCCGAGACCTCATCCCCACGGGCTTGGTTTGCCATTGGAGGAATCGATCACACCACCATCGGCCAGGTCGTCGAAGCCGGGGCCCGCCGGGTTGTTGTCGTACGAGCCATCACAGAAGCCGACGACCCATCCTCCGCCGCCAAATCCCTCAAATCAGCCCTCCCGGCGCTCACCTAACCTTTCCACGTGTCAGGGCCAATCAACTTTTACCTTGCTGCATATGTGACACACCATTGATGAAACAGTCCCAAGCTGTGGCTCGGGTGGAGCTTTCGGCACCCGGGGTAGTTCATCCCTTGGATGCAAAACGGAACTTAGATCAAAGGACCAACAAATTCGGAGGCACAGGCGGCTACTACAAGTACCGCAAAGGTCTCATCTCCGTGACCCGCCTGAGCAGGCAACGGTTGATCCCATGGCTACTTTGTGCTTTTTAGGTTTGGGGTAGAGCGGGTTCGGGAAGGTAAACCTTGCCGCCTGAGGCGCGGAATTCGGCGGACTTTCCTGCCATCCCGGCGATAGCTTCCTGCGCGGCGGCGCCCCCGAATTGGTCCCTGATGTCCTGGGAGATCCGCATGGAACAGAATTTCGGTCCGCACATCGAGCAGAAGTGTGCAGTTTTCGCCGGTTCGGCAGGAAGTGTTTCGTCGTGGAACTGCTCAGCCGTCTCGGGGTCCAGCGAAAGCGCGAACTGGTCACGCCACCGGAACTCGAAGCGTGCCTTTGAGAGGGCGTCGTCCCGCTCCCCAGCGCCCGGGTGTCCTTTGGCTAGATCGGCGGCATGCGCGGCAATCTTATAGGTGATCACTCCGGTCTTGACGTCGTCCCGATTGGGCAGGCCGAGGTGTTCCTTCGGCGTCACGTAACAGAGCATGGCGGTGCCGTACCGGGCGATTTCGGTCGCCCCAATTGCTGACGTGATGTGGTCGTAACCTGGCGCGATGTCGGTGACGAGCGGGCCGAGGGTGTAGAAGGGGGCCCCGTTGCACAATTCCTGCTGCCTTTCCACGTTCTCCCGGACCAGGTGGAAGGGGATGTGGCCAGGTCCCTCCACCATGACCTGGACGTCGTACGCCCAGGCCCGTTTCGTTAGCTCGGCAAGGGTGTCCAGTTCGGCGAACTGCGCGGCATCATTGGCGTCCGCGATGGACCCGGGTCGCAGCCCATCACCGAGTGAGAAGGCGACGTCGTACCGGGCGAAAATCTCACACAGTTCATCGAAGTGCGTGTACAGGAAGTTTTCTTGATGGTGAGCTAGGCACCACCCGGCCATGATCGATCCACCCCGGGAGACGATGCCAGTGACGCGCTCGGCGGTGAGTGGAACGTAGCGCAGCAGCACTCCGGCGTGGATGGTCATGTAGTCCACGCCCTGCTCGCACTGCTCAATAACAGTGTCGCGGAAGATTTCCCAGGTCAGGTCGTTAGCCTCGCCGTTCACTTTCTCCAGTGCTTGGTAGATGGGTACGGTGCCAATGGGCACCGGGGAGTTGCGGATGAGCCACTCACGGGTGGTGTGAATGTCATCTCCTGTTGAAAGGTCCATGACGGTGTCTGCGCCCCACTGGGTTGCCCACTGCATTTTGCTGACTTCTTCGGCGATGGAACTGGTGACCGCCGAATTGCCGATATTGGCGTTGATCTTCACGAGGAAGGCCTTGCCGATAATCATCGGCTCCGATTCGGGGTGATTGATGTTGTTGGGGATGATCGCGCGCCCGGCTGCGACTTCGGAGCGGACCAGTTCGACGTCGCAATTTTCGCGTAACGCGACAAACCGCATCTCCTCGGTGATGACCCCGTGACGCGCGTAGTGCATTTGCGTAACGATCTTCCTGTCGCGGGAGCGCAGCGGGATGGGCTGCACACCCTTCCATTCCTGGCTGGCACGGCCGCGGCGGACCGCCGACTTGCCGTCGTCGAACAGGTTCCGTTCGCGCCCCTGATACTGCTCGACGTCGTCCCGGCCGTCAATCCAGGGCCGCCTCAGCGGCGGCAGGCCCACCACCGGATCACTGCCCGGACCGGCGGTGCGGTAGACGCGAAGTGGTTCGTTAGGACGGTTGCCCGGTGAGTTTTCGAGGGCGATTTCCGTGACCGGTACAGCCAGCCCATGCTCGGAATCGTGAACATACGAAAGGGACTGTGAATTCATAGCACTCAAAGGTTCCTACTTCCTTCGCCGGCATTACCCGGACAGGTTCAACGGTCGCGGACTGCCTCAGCCCGATCTCAGCCCCTGCAACAGGGCACCCGTGTGGATAAAACGACCCTAACACCCCTACCCAGAAAAGTGGGACCTGCGGTCCGGCCCCAACACAATGAACAAACTCGAATAAATCGATTCGAACGGGCAACTTGTGGGAGCAATGAGTGATAACGATGGCCGTAGATAATCCGAGCATCAAACGCATCCTTTCCCGGTATTACCCGGACAGGTTCCTGCGGCCAACAATGCTTTCATTCGCCCTGTTTGCCTAGTAGATGCCCAAGCTCCCGTTCTACCGGAAGTGACCGTAGTCTCGCTGCTGCCTAGGCTTAACCCTTCGGAGACAGACACCCTGCAAAAGGGCTGTTCCTAACCGCATCCGTTGGGGACCCTGGCTCTGTTCTACGAACGGGATGCTGAAAGGCTAGGGTGGCAGTCAAGCACATCGCCCTGCGTCGCTATCGGGGGTATCAGCCGCGTTGACGTACGTTCATTGCGTGATGCCGGTGCCGCCGGGGCGGCCGTTGTTTCAGCGGTCTGCGCAATCGACGATCCCCGGACCGCAGCCGAATCGCTTAAGGAGGAATGGTGTTACTAGAAGCTTCAACGCTGCACCGCATACCGCGGGTCCTCAGCATCGCCGGAACAGACCCGACCGGTGGTGCCGGGATCCAGGCCGACCTGAAAAGCATCGCCGCCATGGGCGGGTACGGAATGGCGGTCGTCACGTCCCTCTTGGCACAGAACACCCTCGGTGTCCGTTCCGTTCACACGCCGCCGGCACATTTCCTGATTGAACAGCTCGAAGCGGTCAGCGATGACGTCACTATCGACGCCGTGAAAATCGGCATGCTGACAGATGCGGGAACCATCACCGTCGTCCGGGACTGGCTCCGCCAAGTGCACCCGCCGCTGGTAGTACTGGATCCCGTCATGGTAGCCAGCAGCGGGGACAGGCTCCTGGCTGCCGACGCCGAAACCGCGTTACGGGAGTTGGTGAGCCAAGCGGATCTGGTCACCCCTAATCTTCCCGAACTCGCGGTCCTGGTGGATGAACCAAAGGCCGAGGATTGGCCTGCAGCTATCGAACAGGGCAAGAAGCTGTCCACAGCATCGGGAACAATCGTGCTCGTCAAAGGCGGCCACCTGTCAACAGAATCCAGTCCCGACGCACTCGTCGATGTCACCGGTCGGATAGGTCGTGCCAGCGAAAGCGTCGTGGAATTCATCCACCCTCGGGTTACAACCAAAAACACTCACGGAACCGGGTGTTCCCTGTCCTCCGCCGTCGCTACCGTCATGGCACGCACCGGTGATTGGGCCGATGCCGTCCGCCAGGCGAAGAACTGGTTGCAGGACACACTCATCCACGCCGACGAATTACAGGTAGGACACGGCAACGGGCCTATCAACCACTTCCACCAGCTATGGGCCGCGGCCCATACCCTGCAGCACAAACAGGACAGCAGCACGCCTTAAGGAAGAGGGCGTGTCCTATCGGTTTCGGGCCCAATAAGTCCGCCGATGAATACGAGAATCCCGGCGAGAACGGGCAATAGATGATTCGGTGCCATCCGTAGGTGCCACCGGACTACCGACGAGGGCTCATGCCAGCTGGACTCCTACCCGGGGACCCAACCATGGGTTTCATGATCCCAAGTGCTGACCTCGATGCTTACGCAGACAAGATGCGCCAGCTTGTGGGAAAGGGTACGGATTTCGAGGTCGACGCACGGTTTATAGACATGCTGGCCCACCGCAACAGTCGGATCCTCGATATAGGGTGCGGCATCGGATCGGCAGCTAACGCACTGCGTCAGAGCGGGCACAGGGCTTACGGCATTGATCCGACTCGGGCGGTTCTGGATGTGGCCGAGGACATTTTCGATGGAGGTTGGTATCGACAACTGGCAGTGGAAGAACTATCCGACGAGCGCCTGCGCGCCGAGGGTCTTCCCGACCGGTACGAGGTCATCCTGATGTCAGGCAACGTGCCAGCGTTCCTTTCTGAAGAGATTTTGGAGGACGCTTTCAGGAAGGTCTCTGGGCTGTTAGTAGACGGTGGTTTGTTTGTCGTTGGTACCACCGCTGCTACAAGGGGTGGTCCGAAGGCCCAAGACGCCGCGGCAAGGCTCGCAGGATTACTGTTCCTGAATCGATTCTCCGATTGGCACCTCAGCTCCTTCGAACAGGACTCAGCCTGGTCGGTGAGCGTTCATTCCAAACCAGGTGCGCTAAACGCTCATACCGGACCCGACGGGATCTTCATCCTGAAGCACTGACACCCGAATAGCCGGTCTCAGTGAACCGTCCCGGGAATCATGCCGCCTGTTTGTTGGCGGCGGCGTCGGGTGACGGACCGGCTTGTAGATCATAATATGTTTGCTCGTATTCCTCTGCTGCAACCCGGCTCAGTTTTTCCCGTAGCTCTGCCCGGGGGCGGGGGCGAAGTGGGTGGTTGCCGGCGCCGAGTTGATCGTCTGGACGATCCGTTCCGCCAGCGCACGTAGTTTGATCTGTTGATGCCTGGCAGCCCGCCGGAGTATTTGAACCGCTTCAGCCTGGGTGCAGTGGTTCTGGGCGATAATAATTCCCACAGCCATGTCAATGTTCGTGCGTGATTCCATGGCTGCGTGAAGATCCGCCGCAGCGTCTCGATAGAACGCCAGTTTAAGGGCCAGCTCAAGGCTGCTGGCGGCCTCACCCGCGTACAGTTCAAAATGTTCAACAACGTTCGGGGTGAAAACCTCGGGCTTGCGACTGTAGAGGTTGAGCGCGACCCCGTCGTCTCCACCGATCACCACGGGTATGGCAAGGATTGAGGCAAACCCGCGGTCCTCCAAACCTTGGAAGAACACCGGCCATCGCCTATCGCTACGGACATCTGCGACAACAACAGTCCGCCCGGTCCGGGCAGCTTGGATGCAAGGACTGTCGCTGTAACCGTGCTGAACCTCATCCAGTTCAATAGCCTCGCCGCTGCTGCCCGCGGTCACAAACCGGTCCCTTCGTTTGAGGGTGATCCCACACAGAACCTCGACCTTCGGACCCAGGATTTTCGACGCGTGCACAGTGAACGCCTCGAGGAACACCTCGACATTCTCGGACCGCAGAATCAGCTCCTGAAGCTGCGCTGCAACCGACCCCACACCCTGGCCTTCTGCCATGGCTACAGTCTAGAACCGGCGGCACCACGCACCAGGGTATGTGGACCATATTCTCGCTGACACAACAAAAGCTGACACAACAAAGAGGCAGTTTTTCTGACATTCATGTCCGGCCCTCGGCTAACCTTTAGTGGGCTGGGGTATTCATTGATATCGCTGGGAACTATACGCCCCCTGGTGTACAGGGCAGTCGGTCCCAGGAAGCGAGTTGAAGGCTATTCATGGATGCACGAACACAGCAGCAGCTCACCGTCGCCGGTGCGACCCAGACCCGAATGAAACCGGCCCAGTTGTGGATCGAGTACTTCGCCCGGGGTGGAGTGCTGTCCCAGATTGAGCTGGAGGCCTACCTGTTAGGCGTGGTGGGCTTGCCCCCGGTTGAACGAGACATCCTTGCCCTCACCCTCAACGAAATTCTGCAGAACACCACTTCGCAGTACCGCGTCCCCTACAGCACCGACGCTGAGGTAACGAGTACTAACAGTACGGGTCAGATGATTTCTGGCAGCCTCGATCAGGCGCAGGAGATTGTGGATCAGGCGCTCAGCGATTTGGGCGCCGCTGGTGTGTCCTTCCTCCTGCCGGGAGAGGCCGAATATCAGCGGCTGGTGGCCGTTGACCAGACCGGTTTGGTAGACACCGCCGCCGAGGAACGCTTCGACCGGATCACCCGTCAGGCACAGGAACACTTCGGGGTCAGCTCTGCAAGCGTGGCCCTGATCACTGACCGGAGGCAGTTCCTCAAATCGGTTGTAGGACCGCTCGGTCAGAACACGCCCCGGGACGTTGCGCTGTGCAATGAAACCATCCGCCGGGCCGGTCCGCTGATCATCAACGACACATTGGCCGATCTGCGATTTAGGGACAATCCACTGGTCACCGGCGAACCGCGCATCCGCTTCTACGCCGGGTACCCGATATTCGGGACGAAAGGGTGGGCCGTTGGCACTTTCTGCATCATCGACCAGAAACCCCGGGGCTTCTCCGCAGACGACCAACAAGAACTCAAAGCCCTAGCAATGATCATCCAACAGGAGATCAATAACTGAGGAATGGGCTGCGGTATCGATCGCAACGTTGGCTGGAATGCAAGCGGTGCGGTGCTCGGTGATGTCGGTCATCCACAATTGATCTAGCGCCGTCGCCGTGAAGTTCCGCTGGACATGATCATCGTGGACCGGTGGGCCAGCTTTGCGGGTCAGACCGCGTTTTTTGGTGAAGACGGACCAGATGCGTTGGCTGCTGCACAACCGGGAGACCCCGTTGTCTCCGACGGTGAAGCCCCGAACTTCGAGTTCGTCGGCGATGAACCGGTACCCGAACGCGGGGCCGCGTTGAATGTGATTTGATACCGCACCCGTCGAGCGCGGAAGTGCAAGGAGGATCCTTGGGCCACTCAGGTGAGGATCGAAGCGAGGAGGGTCACTGATCGGGTGGACCTGTGTTCTGCCGTCCGACGACGGTGGGGTAGACCAACCAGAGTAGGGCTGCGGCGACCAACAGGCCGATCAGGACGACTAGTGCTGCCGTTCTATCAAGCACGATGTCAAAGACGAGGGCAGCACCGCCGGCCGCGAGGAGGGCAGTGCCCAATAGCGAAAAACGCACCAACACGGCACTGCGTTCGACTATCTGCCGTTTGAGGCGGCGCCGGAACAATGACCGGTGAAGACCGATCGGTCCCAGCAGCAGAACAATCATCACTGCAGCGATAATCACCAGGATCAGGTAGGTGACACGCTGGACGTCGTCGAGGTCGTCGAACGTGGGTTGAAACGGGATCGTGAATAAAAAAGCAATAAGAATTTGTGTGCCCGTTTGCATCACCCGCAGTTCCTGCAGCAGTTCATTCCAGTTCCGATCCGACTGCTCCTCAAGGGTTTCCTGTCGAGTCTGATCCACGATGGTCTTGTCGGCTGGCTTTTCCATAAGTCTTCCTCAATGTGTTGCAATGCCTATAAGAGCGCAGGGTACCTGAACCTCTTCACACCCGGATAGGGCCGAATGTCCGGACCGAAGATTACTGTTATCCCTTTCAAGCAGCGGGTTCCATCTCGGGCTCATATGGATTTCCCATGGAAGGGATCGGATACTCAGCCCAGGGGAGGCGATGGTCCTGAGACCACCATTGCCGCCTCGGGGAGCCGCGTTCGTGGTTGGGTCCCCGGGTAGGAGTCCAGTGATTATGTGAGTTTCGCATCCGATAATGGGTGCAGGAGGAAATTCACCGATATGGCACGTAGACATACCCCTGATCAGGTCATCGCGAAGGTCCGGCAGGGCCAGAAGATGCTCAACGATGGACGGCCGATGATTGAGGTCGTGAAGGAACTGCAGGTTACCGAAGCGACCTGGTACCGGTGGCTGAACCAATACGGTTCCGAGCACAACGCCGGCCAGACCAAAGCGGTACGGGAGCTCGAGAAGGAAAACGCCCGGCTGAAGAAGCTGGTTGCGGAGAAGGAACTGACCATCGACATACTCAATGAGGTGGCGCGGGGAAAATTTTGAGCCCGGAACCTCGGCGGCGTGCGGTGCGCATGGCGCAGGAGAAGTTCGGGGCGTCCGAAAGACTCGCCTGCAAGATCCTGGGCCAGAACCGTTCCGCGTTGCGCAAGGGGCGGCCGGTCGCGAGCTTCGAAGACCACCGGCTGCGGGTCGATCTGAGGGCTGTTGCGGGGAAGCATCCGGCGTGGGGGTGGCGGAAGGCGCGCTGGCACCTACTCAGCCAGCCAGCCTGGCATGGGGTGGCCTTGAACGCGAAGCGGGTGCGCCGGCTGTGGCGACTCGAGGGACTTACCTGCAAGCCCAGGGCGCGAAAGAAGCGACGGACTGGGCCAGGGGCTGGTGAGCAGAAGCGGTTGGCTGCCCAGTATCCGATGCATGTGGTCAGCTTTGACTTCCAATCCGATGTGACCTCCTGCGGGCGCCATGTGAGATTCTTCAACGTCATCGATGAATACACCCGTACCGCCCTGGCCATCATCCCGCGGCGGTCTTTCACCGCGACGGATGTGGTCGCGGTGCTCGAGGACATCATCGCCGAAACCGGTGTCGTGCCGACGTATGTCCGCTCGGATAACGGGCCGGAATTTACCGCCGCGGCGCTGATCAGCTGGTGCCAAACCGCGGGGGTGGAGACCGCTTTTATTGACCCGGGGTCGCCGTGGCAGAACGGGTACGCCGAGTCATTCAACGCCCAATTCAGAAGGGAACAACTCACCGGGGAAATCATCGACACCCTGGCCGAAGCAAAGTACCTGGCCGATGAATGGAAACAGATCTACAATCATGAACGGCCCCATGGATCCCTCGATGGAATGACACCGTCGGCTTACTGGGAAAACTGGACCGCAGGAAACCAACTAGCTATCGCATAGCCACTGGACTGCTAACGGGGGCCCAACCA
>NZ_ASZW01000256.1:0-29018 GCF_000468215.1 Arthrobacter sp. CAL618
TGTCCGAATATCCCTCTGTTTATACGGCCTGTAAGGCGTTGGCGCCGAAGCTGGGAGTCGGTGCTGAATCGCTGCGCCGTTGGGTGGTCCAGGCCCAGATCGATGCCGGTGAAAAGACCGGGCCAAGCAGCGAGGAGTTGGAGGAAATCAAGCGGCTCCGGGCCGAGGTGCGGGATCTGAAGGAGTCCAACGAGATCCTGAAACAGGCCTCGATTTTCTTCGCAAGGGAACTCGACCCTCGCCGCCGCTGACCTGCCGATTTATCGACGACATGCGCGCTCTTGGTTACGCGGTCGAGTCGATCTGCGCCGTCCTGCGAGACCAGGGCATGCAGGTTGCCGCACGAACCTACCGAGCGTGGAAGACACGCCTGCCAGCGTTGCGCACCCTTGAAGACGCCCGCCTCACCGATGCCCTACGAGCTTTGAACGTCGCTGATGCGAAAGGCCGTCGACGCCCCGAGATCCTTTACGGGCGCCGGAAGATGACTCAGTGGCTGCGCCGCAACGGTTTCCCGGAAGCCTCCAAACACTGTGGACCGGCTGATGCGCGAAGAGGGCATGAACGGTCTGATCAGAGGCCGCAAGATGCGCACCACGGTCCCCGGGAAGGACGGCCGCCGCGCCGGAGACCTACTGAATCGGGACTTCACAGCCCTGGCCCCGAACCAGGTCTGGGTCACTGATTTCACCTACGTGCCGGTCTACACCGGGTTCGTCTACGTGGCCCTGGTCATCGACCTGTATTCCCGGGCGATCGTCGGGTGGGAAACTTCCACAGTGAAGGACACTACGTTCGTGGAACACTGCCTGCGGATGGCGTTGTGGCGCCGTCAACACACCGGCCGGCCAGCCGCAGCGGGGCTGATTCATCATTCGGACGCGGGAAGCCAATACACCTCCATCCGTTACACCGATACCCTGGCCCTAGAGGGCTTGCAGCCCTCGATCGGCAGCGTCGGCGACGCGTATGACAATGCCGCCGCTGAAACGGTCATGGGGCTCTTCAAAAACGAGGCCGTCGCGAAGGGTTCACCGTTCCGCACCGGAGCCCTGAAAACCGAAACCGACGTGCAAACAATCGTCTTCGAATGGGTCCACTGGTACAACAACGAACGCCTGCATTCCGCCTTGGATCACCAGACGCCAGAGGAATACGAGCAAACATATTATGATCTACAAGCCGGTCCGTCATCCGACGCCGCCGCCAACAAACAGGCGGCATGATTCCCGGGACGGTTCAGGCTCCGGCACGCGCAAGTTACGCAAGCTCGCCGACATTGGCACAGCTTCCCCAACCAAACCCAAATGCTGACCCTGCCGGTCCACTTTTTGCGCAGGTTGTGGTCTTCACTGGCGAGCTATCAGGACTAGGCCGCGAGGAGGCAATGCAGCGGGTAGCGGACGCTGGAGGCATCAGTGCGAACAACATTACGAAAAAGGCAACGATGATCGTTATCGGTCGCTTGGACAATTCAACAAGTCGAGTCGAAATCTCGACAGTCAGCGGCAAGGAACGCAAGGCACTGCAATACATCGCCGCCGGACAAAAGATCCGGGCGGTTAGCGAGAACGAGTTTGTTGGGTGGACGAATAGCGGGGGATCAGTGGGCGGGTCACTAACTACTGACGCGAAATCTGTACCATCATCTCAGGACCAGCGAACGACGAGCACCGACAATAAGGATAGTGCTGGGACCACCTTGCTGGTGGAAACGGCTATTTCGGGTCTGTTCAAGTGGATCAGAGGCCTGCGGCACGAAAAGTAGCCCTGATCGCCCGGGGCGGTCATTGAAATGGTGGGCGACGTGCATTCGCCGCCCAGATGGGGCACAAGCGCTACACTGATGCTGAGTCAGCTCGCTCGGTACTCGCCGAGAAGGCAAACTGAAGGAACGGCCTCGCGGCGTTCAAGGGTTAATGGGGGCCAATGATCGCCAAGTTTGTCAGACGCATGACTGTCGTAGTCGCTGGATTAGTTGTCGTTGTTCTCGCAGGGATTGGTGCATCGAACATGTTCGGGTTTAACCCGTTCCAAGCGACACAGATCGACCGTAGCCAGCCAGTCCTGCTGAAATCGATTCAAGACATCAGTGAGTATCACGCGGCGGTGGGCAATTTCGAAGTAGTCCTCGATATCGAAGAGGACATTGATTGGGTGCCCGGGTTCGTCGCTGGACGACGGACGCTGTTCGTCGCGGCGGGCACAGTTAACTCACATGTCGATTTTTCGGGTCTTTCAGGCGACGATCTGACATTGTCCGCGGATGGAAAGTCAGTGACGGTTCGGTTGCCTGAGCCGGAGATCGGTAAGCCCAACGTGGATTTTGACCGCTCGTATATCTTCGGTCAAGACCGAGGTATTGTCGACCGAATCACCGACGCAATCGAGACCCCTAAACAGGCGGAACTCTACGGACTGGCCGAAACGAAAATGTTCGCTGCCGCGGAGGAGTCGGAGCTTCGAGCGCAGGCTGCCGAGAACACTAGAGCCATGCTGACAGGGATGTTTGGCTCGCTCGGAATTGACGTTATCTTTCTCGAGGACGGGTTGGGGTAAGCAGATTTGATCGCACGATCTTGTCGAGAATCTGTGCACATCAAGAACATCTCGCAGACGCGGGAGGGCCGCTGCAAACTTTCGGCAGCTTCCGCCAATGCACCATTCACTGGTAGGCGCAGGCCGTGAAGGGTCTGTTTCGACGGTCGAGTGGGGCCGGTCGCCAGCCCTGCTCGGAAGTTCGAAGTTCCAATCCACGGGTGATGGGCAGCCGCACAACCCGAAACAGGAAAATGGTTGTTGAGCGCCGGTGTTCGTAAGACGGTCAACTGCGACGATTGAACAAACATCCAATCAGTCGAAGGACCATCAAATGAGCAACGGCGCCGTACCCGAAACCGATCCATCCGAGTTCGAGGGGGCAGACGCTTCGTTCCTCAAGGACTTCGCCACGCTGAGCACCTTCGGTGCCACCGACAGGGGAGGCGTGGACCGGCAGGCCGGATCTGAAGCAGATGGGGATCAGCGCGCCTGGTTCAGTCAGCTACTGATGGAGAACGGATTCACCGTCAGCTTCGATCAGATCGGCAACCAGTTCGGGATGTTAGATCTAGAGGCCGGCAAGCCTTACGTTGTCGTCGGATCTCACCTCGATTCCCAGCCCACTGCTGGCCGTTATGACGGCGCTTATGGTGTTCTCGCCGCGGCACACGCCGCGTTCCGCCTTGCCGCCGAATGGCAGACGAGCGGCAACACTCCTCGCTACAACCTTGCAGTCGTGAACTGGTTCAACGAAGAGGGCTCCCGGTTCAAGCCATCGATGATGGGCAGTTCCGTCTACACCGGCAAGATGACACTTGACTCAGCTCTGACCACGACCGATCCGGCTGGGATCACCGTCCGTGAGGCGCTGGTATCGAGCAATGCACTCGGCGATGGCACCGGACCACAGGCAGCCTACTGCGCTGAAATTCATATCGAGCAAGGACGCAGCATGGAACGCGATGGCATCGCCATCGGCGTCGTCGACTCGAATTGGGCCGCCAACAAGTACGAGTTCGTGGTCCACGGCGAGCAGGCCCACACCGGCTCCACGGTCATCGCTGACCGTCATGACGCCCTCCTTGGCGCCTCACTGCTCGTGGTCGCTGCAAGGGAAATAGCCGACCACTTCCCTGACGGCGCCGTCCACACCTCAGTCGGCCAGCTGGATGTTTACCCCAACTCACCCGTCGTCGTTCCGTCGCGCGTCAACCTGCTGTTGGATCTGCGCTCCGCCAACGAAGCGCTACTCCGGGAAGCAGACCGGATGCTGCATGAGCGCCTCGAACAGATTGAACGCTCAGCACGGGTGAAGATCGAGAAAGTTGGCTCCCACTGCTGGCCTGTCACCCCCTACCAGCCAGAAGGCGTCGCCCTCGCGGAAAAGATTGCAGCCAACCGCGGTATCACCCACGCGCGGGTGAAGACCCTGGCCGGGCACGACTCCACCAACATGAAGGACATCGTTCCGACCGTGATGCTCTTCGTCCCCTCGGTTGAGGGCATCTCCCACAATGAACACGAGTACACCACTGATCAGGACATCGTCACCGGCCTGCATGTCCTGACCGACGTCGTGCGGAGCCTGTGCGAGGGCGAACTCGATCCATCATAGCTAGCTAGGATGAGCCCTAGAGACGAGTTGAGCTTCCCAGGAGGCACCTGGAGCGCCAATAGCTCGAACGCCGAAATTATCCACTAGATTGAGCCCCATGCTTTAGATTCTGACTAGCGGGTGGCACCTGATGTCTCAGTGAGCTCTAATTCGCAGATCCGCTGAACAGTCTTACGCGCTAACGACTTGAAGGGGCCCGGAAGCCATATGACGACAGCCCAACGTGAGGTGGAGATCGCTTCAAAACTAATCCGACTCGACGCGAAGAGGAGGAATGTGCTGACGGTGTGCGGAGATGTGCTCAGATGGGATTTCAAGTGGGCCGACCCCGACGATGATTCGCAGACAATTCTCAACCTTGCCGCCCGGAAGATCGCAGATCTCTGGGACCGGAGTCTCGTGTCTGCGAGAAACTCGCCAGCTACATCTCGACGCATTGCAGACTATCTTCCTGGCATATCCCGCCTCGCAGCTCGCCCTTCATCGGAGATGAAGGAGGAAGTCGCGGCTTTACCGCTGTGCCAGGTCGTCGAGTACATGGAACTCTTGGCCACCCCTACAGCATTACCGTCAGAGGTCGGAGAACTCACAATCAAGTCTGGGCTGGCCCGACTCTTGATCGTGCGGATAGTAGCTGCGGCTGCGTCCCTCGATGATTATTCTGCGAGCCCCCTACCGTTTTCAATTCGACCCAACGCGGATGTTGACTGGCACCCGGCGCTGGCAGCTGGCATCAATGATCAGGGGCCGTGGGTAACCGGTGTAGCGCAGCTTCACTCCTGCCTGGCTGGTTGGGATGCGGCATGGACGCTGCCTCCTAGGCCCCCATTCGATGCGGACGTGCTGCGAAGATGTGCCTACTTTGCTCCTCTTTCGCTGTTGATGTTTGGCTGTCTCTCGTGGATTAATCCGGCTGTCGGAATTGCGCGATGGATCAATCTGGGCATGCCAGTGGACGACCCTGTTTTGGGACTGATCAAGCGCCAGTGGGGCAAGTGGGCTCTCGCCCATGCGCTCGGGGTCGATACCCACAGCTTCTGGACCTACGGCAGTGGGGATCGTTTGGCGCGTGGATTGACCGAGGGCCAGACCAACCTTGAGGAAACAGCGAGGGCTGGCCGCTCATTCATTGCTTCATCGGAGTACGGCCGCCAGCAACTGAAATTTGCTGATGAACTTCATATGCAGACCCACGTTCATTCGCAACTCGGAAACTTAAACGGTGAAGAGGTAGGGCGGACCGTTCTTGTCAATGGGGCCGACGCTGTCATCATCTTGGATAAATACAGTGGCTGGTGGGAGGCTCTGCGAGAAGAAGGGAGGAATCTAACTCCGATCCGAACCGAGCGAGAGAGGGTAGTCCATGTTCTTTCACGAGGTGTCGGACTGCTCGGTGAGTTCCGGCTATCGGCCACAACTGGCCGTTGGCACGTTGGCTCCCACAAAACACACTTGCTCGGTTGGACGGAATCCTAGTTTCGATTCGGCTCTACAAGGTTTAGCCTCAGACCTCCCATGAAGTGACTACGCGGTCTCTGTCACCCCGCACCACTCGGCGATGAACAAGGCGATCGCCTTCGTGACCTTCCGGACCGACTCGACGTGCACCCGCTCATCGAACCCGTGGATCGCTTGCGACACCGGCCCGTAGACCAGCGCCGGAATCCCGCCGTACAGGGTGAACACCCGGCCATCCAGATAGCCCGGCGTCGTGAACGACTCCAGCGCCGACCCGAACACCTCCTGATGCGACGACGCAAGGACACCCTCGGCGTCGGACCCCTCCTCCAGCACATAACCCTCCGAGAAGAAGCCGTTGCGCACCGCTGACACCTCGGCCCCGGAGGTCGAGTCCCGGAGGCAGTCCTCGATCTGCGACCACGCATCGGCCGCCGTCGCCCCCGGATACAGCGCCGCCCGCACATCGAACTCGCACCACGACGGCACGCTGGACGGCCAGTCGCCGCCGGAGATCATCCCGATGTTGAAGTTGATCGGATGATCCAGGTCCTCGAAGTACCGGTGGCTGCCCTTGTCGGCATTCCACTTGTCCTGCAGTTCCCGCAGATCGCCCATCACAGTGTACGCGGCGTCGATCGCGTTGAACCCGGTTGCCATCTCCCGCACATGGGTTGGCTTCCCGGAGACGCGCACCTTGAACCAGATCACTCCCACGTTGGCTCGCACCAGCATGTTCTCTTCGGGCTCGGGGATGACCACGGCCTCCGCCGTGTACCCGCGCTGCAACGCAGCGAGCGACCCGTTGCCGGTGCACTCTTCCTCCACAACCGACTGCATGTGAATCACCGCTGCTGGAGCGAGTCCGGCCGCCCGCACCGCATCGAACGCGAACAGGTTCGCGGCCAGCCCGGCCTTCATATCGCCGGACCCCCGCCCATACATCCAGCCGTCCTTGATCTCGGCGTCCCAGGGACTCCGTGACCAGGTGTCTTCCGGCCCGGTGGGGACGACGTCGATGTGCCCGTTCAGGATCAGCGACCGCCCCGTGGCGGGCGCGGCCGGAGTGTACGTGCCCACCACGTTGGTGAGGTCCTCGAACGCGACGGTCGTCGGCCCGTAGCCCACATGCTCAGAGAGGGTTTCCTCGTCGAGCTGCCACCGGTCCATGGTGAGCCCGCGGGCCTCCATTTCGGCGAACATCAGATCCTGCGCGCTGGCCTCCTCGGCCCGCAGTGACGGGTGCCGCACCAGCTCGGCGGTGAACTCGAGCTGGCGGTCGAAGGCGGCGTCGACGGCGTCGGTGATCCGTTGCGTGATCTCTGGTGTCAGCATGCAGGACTACTGCACAATCGCTTTGTCTTTGACGCGGAGCTTCTCGCCGAAGAACCCGCCAGCAGCGGTAATCAGGGACACGGCCATCAGCAGCAGCGAAGCGGTCCACGAGCCGCCGTCGGTGGCACCCAGCAGTGCGACGGCTATCAGCGGCAGGAACCCGCTGATAGCGCCGGCCAGGTTGTAGCCCAGGGCTACACCGCTGTACCGCAGGTGCGGTGGGAACAGCTCGGTGAGCAGCGCGCCGGTGACGGCGTAGGCCAGAGAAACCAGCGCAATGCCGATGGTCACCGCGAGGATGATGGCCCCAGGGTTGCGGGTATCGATCATCCAGAACAGCGGGAACGCGCCCGCCGCCGTCGCCAATCCGCCGAAGAAGGTCATCCGACCCGGACCAACCTTCTCGCTGATCCTGCCGACCAGGAGCACGACACCGATCTGCACGACGGCGGCCACCAGGGTGGCGTTCACCATCAGCTGGCGGTCCATGCCCAGGGTGGTGGTGCCGTAGCTGATCACAAAGGTGGTCATGACGTAGAACCCGCCGACGCCCAGGAACGCTGCAGCGATGGCGACGAGCAGCCGGCCCCAGGCCTGCTTGAACACGTCGACGGCGGGGATCTTGGCGCGCTCCTCGAGCTTGACCAGTTCACGGAAGATGGGGGATTCCTCGACCTGCAACCTGATGTACAGGGCGATCAGCAGCAGCGGGAACGCGGCCAGGAACGGCAGGCGCCAGCCCCAGGCGTCGAACGCCTCGGACGGCAGCAGCAGAACCAGAGCAAACGCGCCCGAGGACATCAGTGTGCCGACCGGCGAACCGACCTGCACCAGCGCGGCGTACCTGCCGCGCTTTTCGATCGGTGCGTGCTCGACGGCGATCGTCATGGCGCCGCCCCACTCACCACCGACGGCGAGACCCTGCATGAGGCGCAGGACGGCCAGCATGATGGGAGCCGCGAGGCCGATGCTGCCGAAGTCCGGCAGGAACCCGATCAGGCCGGTGGCGACACCGATCATCACGATGGTGATCAGCAGTGCCGGTCTGCGGCCCACCCGGTCACCGATGTACCCGAAGAGCACCGCACCGATTGGACGGGCAGCGAAGCCGACGCCGAAGGTCGCGAACGCCGCGAGGGTCGCCGCCGTGGGGTCGAGCTCGGTAAAGAACAGCCGGTTGAACACGATTGCTGCTGCGGTGCCGAACAGGAAGTAGTCGTACCACTCCAGTGCGGTGCCAACGAAGGCGGCGCGGGCAATCTTGCCCGCGTCCTTGCCGCTGACTACCGGAACGTCCGGCTTCTCTTCCTGGGTTGCCTCATGTGGTTGCATGCTCAAACTTCCTGCTTCTCAGTGGTGGATTCGTGCTCTATATGACGGACGGTCGGTGAAGTGTCAAGGGTGTCGAGGTAGTCCTGGCCGAAGACACCGAGGCCGTCGATCACCGTCGCGAGGACGGTGATAGCGCCGATCTGCTCGGCTGGGACGTCGGCGGGATGGTCGGAGAGGACCACGAAGTCGGCGAGTTTCCCGCGCTCGAGGGTGCCGCGGTGGTCCTCGTCGCCGGCCATCCACGCGGTGTCAACGGTATAGGCGCGGAGAGCAGTCTCGGCGTCGACCCGTTCCTCAGGGCCAATCACCGCTCCACCGGAGCTCTGCCGCAACACCATCGACTGCATGCCGAGCAGCGGCGCCCCGGAGGCCACCGGCCGGTCCGAGCTGCCGGGAACCCGCACCCCCTGGTCCAGGAAGGAGCGGTGCCGGTAGACCCACGGTTCGCGGTCGACGCCGACGGCCGCGGCCATCGTATCGCCCACCTCGTACAGGAAGTGGGCCTGCGGGACGGGGGTGACGTTGAGGGCGGCGAACCGGGCCAGTTGGTCCGGCCGCACGATCCCCGCGTGCTCAATCCGGTGCCGGACGCCGGGTCGCGGGCAATCATTCTGGGCCACCTCAAAGGCGTCGAGCGCGACGTCGACGGCGGCATCCCCGATCGCGTGCGCTGCCACCGTCCAGCCGGAGCAGTGAGCGTTGATGATGCGGCGGGTCAGCTCGTCGATGGAGAGCTGGAAGCTGCCGGTGGAATGCTCATGATCGCAGAACGCTTCGGTGACGGCCGCTGTCCGGCCAATCAGCGACCCGTCGACGAAAATCTTCATCGCGCCGAGGCGGATATGGTCATCGCCGAAACCGGTGGTGAGTCCCAGGTCCAGGCCGAAGCTGATCCGGTCCTCCTCCGCGGACGTCAGCGGGTGCAGCGCGTCGCTGGCGGACATCAGCTGCACCCGGGTGTTCAGGGTGCCACGCCGGCGGGCTTCGGTGTAGGCGGCGAGTTCCACCGGGCTGCGACCGATCCAGCCCGACCCGATGCCCGCCTCGGTGACGTGGGTCAGACCCTCGGAAGCGTAGACGGCGCTCGCGGCGCCGATCGCATCGGCGAGATCCGCAATCGGATAGGGGACCACGAGCGCGGTGACCAGTTTCTGGGCCTGCTCCTCGAGGAGTCCGGTGGGGCCGGAATCGCCGACGGCCACGGTGCCGCCCTCGGGAGTCGACACCGAGCGGTCGAGAATCCCGGCGCGTTCCAGCACCGGAGTGTTCACCACGCACATGTGGCCGGAGCGGTGCTTGAGCCAGACCGAACGGCCGGGTGCGGCAGCGTCGAGGTCGTCCCGGTGCGGGTGGGCGCCGAGCACCGTGTCGTCGTAGCCGGACCCGACCACCCAGGCGTCGTCGTCGAGCCCGTAAGCGAACTCGGTGACCGCCGCGTAGACCTGGTCGAGTGTGGTGCAGCCGGAGAGATCCAGCTCGGTCAGCGATTGCCCAAACCACGCCATGTGGTTGTGTGAATCGCCAAACCCGGGGACGACGACGGCGCCGCCACAGTCGAGCGTGCGGGAGGCCTGGAGATCGATGATGTCCTCATCGAAGCCGACGATCCGGCCGTTCAGGACTCCCATCGCTGTAGCGGTGGGGGTGGCTTCGGCCAGCGTGAACAGGCTGGCATTGACGAGCTTTAGATCAAGCATCAACATCCAAGGGCTAGAGGGCATAATGCCGGAAGGGGTGAATTGGCTTACTCAATGGTGGTCTGGATCACGCCGCCAAACAATGGGTGATCACCTTCACCCGTCCGGCTAGAATGGGCAGATGCCCAATGATGCACCCGACATCCCCGAGAGGTCGCCCATGCGGTCAGTGGTGTCCGATGTGGTTGCTGACTGTCTAGCTGACATCGACAGTATTACCGACCAGTTTCTGCTGGATGTCCAGGAGATTGAGGGCTACGCCGGATCGACAGTCGATGGCCAGGACCTGCGGGACACGGCCGTCGCCTCCCTCGAACTCCTCCTGCGCCTGGTGGGGGAGTTACCGCTACCCGAGCGGCTGACGGGGGTGTCCAATGCCCTGGGTCACCGACGCGCGCGGCAGGGTGTTCCACTCGAATCCTTGCTGAAGGCCGTCCGGATGGACTTCCGGTTGCTGTGGGTGGCGATGCTGGAGAAGGTGCCCGCGGCGTCCCTGCCTGACTTCACCAAGGATGCGGTGCGGGTCTGGGAGGCGGTCGAGTTCCACACCATCCGCGTCCACGCCGGCTACCTGGATGAGCTTGCCAGCATGGCGCAGGCCAAGGAGCAGCAACGAGCCTTCCTGCTTTCCCGGCTCCTGACCAGTGATGGGAAGGACCAGCAGTTGCTGGGGCAGGCCGCCCGCGCACTCGGGGTGGACCCGGAGAGCCAGTTCATTGTCGCGGTCGCCGCCGATCACGCGCAGCAGGCGTTCCGCGAGCGGGCGATGGCGGCCGGCGTCGGGCAGCACCTCCACGAGCGCGAAGGCGCGCTGATTCTGATCCTTGAGGACCTGCCGGCCCGTGCTGGGAAGGAACCGGCCGGCACCCGACCCTGGCTGGACCAACAGGGCTGTTTCCTGGCTCCACCAGCCCGATCGCTCGCGGAGGTTCCGTTGATGCTGCGAATCGCGCTGCAGGCAGTCGAGGCGGTGACTGCCGATGCATCGGGACGACAAACGATCCGTGAGACCTGGGGGCATGTGGCTGCTGCCCAGATGGGGGAGTTCGGTCCGGTGCTGGCCCAGACGGTGTTGGGCCCGCTGGCGGCGATCTCCGACCATGAACGGGAACGGCTGATCGAGACGTTGCAGTCCTACTTCAGCTCCGGGTCGGTCTCCGATACCGCCAAGGAGCTCTACTGCCACCGGAACACGGTCCTGAACCGGCTGGCCCGGTTTGAGCAGCTCACCGGGTATAGCCCGAACAGGCCGGTGGACGCCGCGGCGGTGCTGGCCGCGCTGAGTTGTCAGGCGCCAATCGGGGAGCCCGGCTAGGCCGATTTCGGGGTGACCCGTGGGCGGGTAACGCCCGCCTCCCTGCGCCGCTGCTGGCTCGCGAGCAGTAGCCAGCTGGTGCGCGGGACCGGCCACAAGATCGCCAGCATCAGGACCGGGATCAGGGAGATGCCGACGTCGGGGAACTGGCGGATGATGACGAACAGGTGGGTGTCGAACTGGGTAGGGGCGTAGGCGAGGCATAGCCACAGCGTGAATCCGTCGAGGGCAAGCGCTGCGGCGGCCCAGGCCAGGAGGGTCTGGGGTTTCCGGGTAGAGGCTCCTCCGCGGGGCCGAAGGAACCGCAGCGTTAGCCCCAGGCTGAGCAGCTGGGCCAGCAGCAGTCCGAATGCGACCGTCCAACTGGAGCGTTGCAGCCAGTCTTCCTGCACCACCGTGGGTGTCGGTGCCTGGCCGTGGAGGATCCGTAGGAGGTTGCTGTCGATCGCTTTCAGCCGTGATGGGGCTGCGGTGTCATTGCCGTTGATCACCAGTGCGAGGCCCAGCCCGTCGGAGGGAACCATGGCGAGGTAGGTGTGGCTGTTGCCCCATTCGCCCTGATGCTCGAGCAGGCGGGGGAGTGTCCGCTCCGCGGGTGGCGGTGCTGCCGGATCGGTGGACTCCACCAGCGGCCTGGTGAACCAGCCCATGGCGTAGCGCGTGGATCCGCTGGTCCGTGCCCGGGGCTCGAACATCGTCACTATGCTTTCGGGCTGCAGGATCTGGGAGTCGCCGTACCGGCCGTCGTCGAGCAGGGCAACCAGTTGGTGGCTGAGGTCCTCGGCCGATGAGTACAGGGTGGAGGACGGCATGCCGGTGGTTGGGGCGGGAGTGTCAGTCTGGCGCCACCAGCTGCCAAACCACAGTGAGTAACCGTCGGCGGCGTTGTTCGCTCGGGCTCCCTCCCGGGTCGGATGACTGTTGTCCATCACCAGCGGGTCGAAGACGTGCTGCTCCAGGTAGTCGCCGAAGGGCTGGCCGGTGACCTCCTGGACCAGGAGGCCCAGGATGTTGAAGTTGGCGCTGGCATACCGGAACCGAGCGCCCGGTTCGCTGGCCAGCGGGGAATCCGCGAGGTCCTGCACCCCGTCTTCGAGCGCGTCGGCACCTTGCGCGTCCGAGTATTCGAAGGCGGTATGCCTGGAGGCCATGCCGCTGGTCTGATGGAGCAGGTGGCGGACGGTGATCTCCGCCGAGCGGCCGTCGTCGAGCGTGAACCACGGCAGGTAGGTCTGCACCGGCTGATCCAGTCGTAGCCGGCCAGCCTCGACCTGCTGCATGACGGCGGTGGCGGTGAAGGTCTTGCTGGTGGACGCCAGCAGCACCGGGGTTTGTGGGGTCATGGGCCGTCCGGAGCTATCGGCGTGGCCGAAGGCAGCGGTGTGGACCTGGACTCCATCCTCGACGACGGCGATCGCCGCGCCGGGGAGTCCCAGATCCTCGATCTGTTCCTGAAGATAGGCATCCAGTTCTGCGTACATCTGCTCTTGGGTTGCGGCCCGCATCGATGATGCAGCCGGAAAGGCGGCTGCCGACGGGGGAGCGCCGCCGAGGAATCCGGCGGCCACAAGGCACACCACAAGGCACATCGCAGCGCACATTACGAGGCAGAGTGATGACCAGGATGGTCTCCGCATGCCGCACCTGCACTTCGGTTGTCAGTTCCTTCACGGTATGGCCGAGTCCGGGGGAAAACAATGTCGGGCAGGATCAGATATGCCCCGATTTAACAAACATCCGGCGCTTGGTGAGACGGATAGTTGGATTAATCGGAACTTTTTGTAGCCTTTGCCGGGGTAGGACAGGCGCAAAGAAAACGCCTCTTCGTTTCTGTACTGGCGTCCCAATTACGGCTGAATAGACATCACAAAGGGGAGTCTAACGGGTCTACCTCCTCGCATTGGCACGCCCTTCTAATGCCGTCTCTCCATGGGTGAACTGGTGACGGCACCCTAAGTTACAAGAAAATTTAGCATTTTCGCAGGCATGTACTGTCGGAAGCCCGGCATAGCATGGCCGCATGAACTCCGATCAGAAACCCAAAATACCTAGGACGCGCAAATGTCCTGTCTGCGGCAGCGAGTCGTGGCGGATTGCCTACGGCGAGATCATGCCGAACCTGCAGGCCACCATGCCTAAGACAGTATTCGCCGGATGCTGCATCCTCACGGAGGAACGCTTCAATCCAAAAACCGGTCGTCGTGAGCGGGGCACGCTGGACTGGGAATGCCAAAACGAAGCGTGCCGCCACCGCTGGTGGTGAGTCGGTGGCTGACCGTAGGCCAGTAGGGTAGTGCTAATTCACTCGACAGTGTTGACGAGAGGGGAGCGGCCAATGAGTGAGATCCTGGTTCGTGCTTCGGGCGGTGAGTGGGTAGAGCCGATAAAACATGGATTCGGCCGTGAAGCTGAATTACAGCACATCCTGGCCGAATACCCTCAGCTGATTCCTGGTGTCCAGGCTGGCGCTGCGGCGTGCACGGAGTTTCAGTCGGGGGCTGGTCCTGCCGACGTCGTCGTAGTGAATACAAACGGTTCGCTGACGCTCGTCGAATGCAAGCTGGCGTCGAATCCGCAGATCCGCAGAGAGATTATCGGACAGTTATTCGACTACGCTTCCGGGTTCTTCAACATGCATATTGACGAATTTGAGGGACGGTGGGAAGTCCGCACTGGGAAGTCTCTTGAGCTCAGTTTCGGACTAGCCCAAGGAGGTCTCAGGGAGGCCGTCGCGGACAATCTACAAGCAGGCCGGTTCAGCGTTGTGCTGGCGGTGGATGCTATCAACTTAGAGCTGAAGCGGATGGTTGAGTACCTGAACGCGATGTCCGGTGCGGGGACTTCCGTCATCGCCGTCGAGTACGTGCGGCATTACGGTTCAGGGTTTGAAGTCCTGATGCCACGCACCTACGGCTTGGAACTAGCTGAGGCGAAGGTGTCAGCCACGAACAGATCCAAGGACAGATGGACTCTTGAACAGCATCGCAGCTGGATTGAGGCTAACGACCCGGCGAACCTGGGGAGGTTCGAATCGATTGCTCATATCGCAGCTGTTGTGGACATTCCGTTTGTCGGCTCACCAGTCGGTGGGAAGTCGACTGTGCCAGCTGGCGGACTGCGGATTATTCGGGGATCGACCGGCGAGATTGGAACGGTCTACATTTACCACTACAGGAGTCAGTCCTCGTCAATGGAGTTCAGTTTCACCAAAGCACCAGCCGTGCTGGCTCAGGATGAGGAGGCCAGAACGGCTTTTGCCGCGTTTCTCGACGAGCTCGGACTGATCCCGGAGCTGAGCGCCGCCGCCGACATACTGCGGACATCTAATTGCGCACGCCGCCCCAACGTTCCGTTGGCGAACCTGTCAGATGACAGCATCAAGAAAGTAGTGAACGCGCTGCATCGGCTGGTGAGCTAAGCTCGCCGCCCCTTCGGACTCGTCGCAGCCCGCACGCAATCACCGTCCGGTTTCAGTGGCGTTCTCGGGACTGGATTCAGTCACGGCTTTCTTGGGCGACCGCTGGGCTTCGATTTGGCCCGCTGCATGGATCACTACATCCCCGGCAGCCTTTGCAAACCCAGCAGGGACGGCCTTCGCGACAGACGAGACCGTCGTCGTCGTGGTCTTGGCGATATCGGACAGGGACTTCCGCCACGTCTCGCGTTCGATTTCCTTCTGGCGCAGGCCGTCCAGGCCATAGATTTCGGCAAAGGTTTGGATCAGCTGGCTGGCGCTTTCAGCGGAATCCAGCAGCGAACGGCTCTTTTGTGGGCTGCGAACACGATTGAAGTCGCTGACGTTAGCGGCGGATGTCAGTGCGTCCAACAATGACTGCAGACGGCTAGCGGCAGCATGCTCCCGTCGGGCTGCTGACCGTTGAATTGATTTGGCATGTGCTTCAACCGCTCCGGGGTCTCGTTGACGCAAATGAACAAGTTCGAGCGTTTCGAGGCGCTGCTGATTCGCCTGGCAAGCTGCCAGAATCACTAGCCATGAACGCAGTTCGTTGTGCGCGGCGGTCTCAGCAGCGTTCACCTTGTCGGCGAATGAGCGAGCACTCAGCGACCGCGTGTGGTTATCGATCTGAGCCAAAGCATATGAGCTTGCCTGTGCAAGGGCAGTGGCGTGGCCTGCGACTTGTGACCATGCCGTGTCAGTGATCCCGCCGGTATCCTCGTAAAGCTCGAACGCGCGGAGGAGTACCTGAGTGAGGCCTTGGACGTCACCGAGGGCCTGGGCTCGGTTGTCCTCAAGAAGGCGATCCAGCTTAACGTCCATCGCTTTCGCCAGATCCTCAAGCTGCGCGACTGCGCTCCGAAGGGCCATCGTTGCTGTCAGAGTAGCCAAATTCGACATCACGAGTGGGTTCATGCCGCCCGTAGTGAACTGGGTGAAAGAGTCGATTCGGCCATTGGTTCCCCGGATCACTCCGCTGAACAGACCGTTTTGGGGAAGGTTGAATTTCGCCAGTTCGACGAGCCGCAAGTGGGACTCAGGAGTGAGTTGCACCCAACTGCCGTCCAAAGCCGTCAAGACTGCCCCGAGCCCTGTGATTTGCGCAACGAGATCGGCGGTTGCCTTGCCAGTGTTCCCCTGGTGGCTGGGGTCAACATCCAACCGCATAAGTAGGTTACCGATCAGATCTGGGTCCCCTGCAAGAACAGCCGTGTTCCCGGAAATATGAATCCCGACTTCGTTCGTTGATTCGTTCACTTGTGAATTGTGGCACAAGTCGGCGGCAACCTGGTCCAACGAATAAGAGGTGTCGCTGTGTCGATACCCTCGTCTACCGTCAAGACATAAATTGTTGAACAACCTGTAGGGTCATCTCCAATGCTAAATGTGACTCCAGTCACCTTAACGTAGGACGGCCCCCATGACAGATACTGAGAAAACCGAAGGGGCCGAAGCGGATAGAGGATTGCGAATGCGGGTTTCCGAACTCGCTAAGTTTGGAAGCGGGCTACCGGTCGGGCACTGGGGTGGACGGTATCTGTGGCAATTATCTGAATCTACGAGGCTCAGAGTTGCGTGGATGGAAACTGGAGAGAGGTCCGCGCGCGACGCCGGGCGGGTCCTGCTAGAAGAGTTCCTGGATCTGCACGGTCAACTACCCTTCGCCAACCTTCGTAGGTAACTGATCGCTGTATTCACTCGCCAGCTAGGCGACTATTTTGGAGGACAGGATCTGCTGTCGCCGGGCGCGCATCCTTAGAAGCAACCACACTGTGCGCGGGACCGGCCACAGGATAGCCAGAGCCAGCACCGGGACCAGCGAGAGGCCGACGTCGGGGAACTGACGGATGATGACGAACAGGTGAGTGTCGAACTGGGTAGGGGCGTAGGCGAGGCATAGCCACAGCGTGAACCCGTCGAGGGCGAGCGCCGCGGCGGCCCAAGCCGGCAGGGCCTGCGGTTTCCGGGTAGTTGCCCCTCTTGTGTGCCGAAGGAGCCGAAGCGTCAGCCCCAGGCTGAGCAACTGGGCCAGCAGCAGTCCGAATCCGACCGCCCAACTGGAGCGTTGCAGCCAGCAGGATGGTCTCCGCATGCCGCACCTGCACTTCGGTTGTCAGTCTGTTTACGGTAGGGCTGGGCTGGAGGGAACACAATAGGTCGCAGATTCATCACCCCACCCGCCATGGACCGTTTGCCACCCGTTCACCCGAAAGTATGGTCGCAGTCACATTTCCATGGTTATTATGTACGCGCATACATTTCTCGTTCCTTCGTTTGTCGGGGCATGATGTATGCGCATACATTGACTGAACTTCTTCACGCCAGAACCCTCGGGTTCTCGGCTTGTCTTCTATGAATGGAACGCAACGATGAGCAAAGCTGCTTTTTCCTGGTCCAAGGCTGCGGTGCTGACTGCCTCGGTACTTCTCCTGACTGCTTGTGGGGCGGGTGACGATTCCGGGGATTCACAATCCGGAGCCTCACGCGAAGACACCACCCTGATTGTTTACTCCAACTCGGTCAGCGACGGACGCGGCGAATGGCTCACCGACCGGGCAGAAACCGAAGGCTTCAACATCGAGTTGGTCGATCTGGGCGCCGGTGACATCCAGAACAGGCTGATCGCCGAAAAGGGCAACCCCGCGGCCGACGTCGCCTTCGGCCCCACCAACGTTCAGTTTGAGAGCCTCAAGGAAGCTGAAGTACTCGAGAACTACACGCCGGAGTGGGCGAGCGAGGTCGAAGAGTACGTGGCGGGTGGCGAGGACGGAGCATTCTGGCCGATCGTCCGCGAACCCATCATGCTCATCCACAACACCGAGGCCTACCCCGCCGGTGAAGGCCCCCAGAGCTGGCCCGAGCTGTGGGAAAACGAAAAGTTCCACGGCAAATACGAAACCCAGACCGTCCTGGGCGGTGGCACCACCCGCATGGTGATCACCGGCATCCTGGCCCCCTACTTTGACGAGAATGGGAAGCTCGGGGTGAGCGATGAGGGCTGGACCGCTATCGAAGAGTTCTTTGCCAACGGCAACCCCTCAATCGAAGGAACCGATCTGTTCGCACGCATGGCCAACGGTGAGGTGAACGCCGGCCAGATGTGGCTCGCCGGCAAGTTCAGCCGCGAGGAAGAATACGGAATCACCACCGAGGCCGCCAACCCCGAGACCGGCGTTCCCTTCGTCTACCAGAACATCGGTCTGGTAGCCGGCAGCGAGAACCAGGAAGTATCGCAGGAGTTCATCGACTGGTTCGGCTCCGCAGAAGTCCAGGCCGCCTGGTCCCAGGAGTTCTTTACCGCACCGACCAACGCCGCCGCCATTGAGGACGCCAACGCTGAGGCAGTCGAAGCCACCAGCGCCTTCACCGAACAGGACATCGATTGGGCCGTCGTCGCCGAAAACGTCGACGCCTGGATGGAAGAAATCGAACTGAACTACATCAAGCTCTAACCCCTCGACCTCGCCGTCGGCGCCGTTCTACCCGAAAAGGAGCACCCCATGATTACCTACTCCGACGTCGAGGTCCGCTTTCAAGACTTCCTCGCACTGCCCCAGTTCAACCTGACGGTCCAGGAGGGCGAATTCTTCACCCTCCTGGGCCCGTCCGGCTGCGGCAAAACCACCGCACTGCGCACCCTCGCCGGACTCATCGCCCCCTCGCAGGGCTCCATCTCCATCGCCGGCAAGGACGTGACCCGGCTGCGCAGCGACCAGCGCGAGCTCGGCATGGTCTTCCAGAACTACGCGCTGTTCCCCTCCATGAGCGTCTTCGAAAACATCGCCTTCGGGCTCCGGGCCAAACGCAAGCCGAAGGCTGAAGTGAACGACGCCGTCGCGCAGATCGCCCGCGAGGTGGATCTGACGCCCGAACAACTTCAAAAGAACGTCGCCGAACTTTCCGGCGGCCAGCAGCAGCGGGTGGCCATCGCGCGGTCCCTGGTGCTGCGGCCAAAAATCCTGCTATTGGACGAGCCGCTGTCGAACCTGGACGCGAAACTGCGCCAGCAGCTCCGCGGTCAGCTGAAAGACCTGCAGCGTCAGTTCGGCATCACCACCGTCTACGTCACACATGACCAGGACGAAGCCCTCTCAATGTCTGACCGGATCGCGGTGCTCAACAAGGGGCGGATCGAGCAGGTGGGAACCCCCCACGAGATCTACGTCCGATCGGCCACCGAGTTTGTCTGCACCTTCATTGGCGACGTCAACCGGCTCACTCCCCAGCTGGTGGAACGCCTCGCTGCGGCGCCAGGCTCTGAGCTAAAGCCCGACGCCGTCACCTACCTTCGCACCGAGCGGGTAACAATCGTCCCCGACGAGGCAGGGGCCTCCGCCTACACCATCGGCGGAACCATCAAGGAACGCTCCTACCAGGGCACCAGCTCCACCTATTCAGTGGATTGCGGCGACAACGGAATGCTGCGAACCATCATGAGGGAGGACGACACTGACTACCGGACCGGGGATTGGGTGACACTGGCCTTGCACCCCGACCATCTCCTGCAGTACCCCGACGGCGATCAGGCCAGTCCTGGCTCCGGTCTGCAGGGAACAGGCAACCAGACAGCCGAAAAATCCGATGGACAGGCAGTCCTCCGGTGACCAACGTGCGCCAGATGCTGCGCAACCCGCTCTTCCTGGTCCTGACGCTGTTCCTGACCTGGTTCATTTTCACGTTCCTCCTGATGCCGAACTTCGCGATCCTGCGGTCGGTCTTCGTCTCGCCCGAGGGAAGCCTGACGTTTCGATCGGTCGAGCGCCTCCTGTCCTCCGAACGAGCCGTCGATGCACTGCGCAACAGCTTTGTCCTCGCCATCATTCTCTCGGTGACGGTCAACATCGTCGGTATTTTCATCGTCCTCGTCACCAGGTTCTACGACATCAAGGGCGGGCGCATCCTGTGGCTCGGCTACGCGACAACCCTCATCTACGGGGGAGTGGTCCTGGTCGCCGGGTACAAGACGGTGTACGGGCCGAACGGTGTCCTCACCCAGGTCATTGGTTCAGTGCTGCCGGGCATTGACCCGCAATGGTTCTCCGGGATGATCGCCGTGATCTTCGTGATGACCATTTCGTCCACCGGCTACCACCTGCTGTTCATGTCGGCAGCAATCGCCCGGGTGGATTACCAGACGGTCGAGGCCGCCCGGATGATGGGCGGGTCCGACTGGGCCGTGCTGCGCCGGGTGGTGCTGCCGATGCTGAAGCCGATCATCTTTGCGATCACCATCCTGACCTTCCTCGCCGGGCTGGCTGCGCTCGCCGCCCCCCAGATTCTTGGCGGTGAGTTCCAGACCATTACCCCGATGATCCTCGCCTTCGCCAACAGTCCAACCTCACGGGACCTGGCCGCCACGCTGGCCATCATCCTGGGCATCTCAACCATCGCCCTGCTGGCGCTGATGAACCGCTTCGAGAAGGGCGGCGTGTACTTCTCCGTCTCCAAGGTGCCAGTGGCACTGCAGAAGCAGAAGATCCAGAACCGTACCGCCAACATCGTGGTGCACGTGATGGCCTATGTCCTGTTCCTCATCTACGTCCTGCCGCCAGCACTGATCGTGTTGTTCTCCTTCACAGACGCCCGCTCCATCAACTCCGGGACGATCAGCCTGGACAGCTTCACCCTGGAGAACTACATCAATGTCCTGACCGAAGAGCGCGGCTACCGGCCCTTCCTGGTCAGCATTGGCTACGGTGCGGTGACCGCCGTCGTCGTCATTGTCCTGATGCTTTTCACCGCGCGGATGATCCAGCGGTACCGGAACAAGCTGACGATTGTGATGGAATACCTGCTGCACATCCCCTGGATCCTGCCGACCACCATGATTGCGCTGGGACTGATCCTGACCTTCGACCACGCCCAACCTCTGGTGGGTGGCCAGGTCCTCACCGGAACGGTCGGGATCCTCGCGATCGCGTACGTGATCGTGAAGATCCCTTTCACGTTCAGGTTGCTGAAGGCGGCGTTCGCCGGGGTCCCCGACAACGTCGAGGACGCCGCAGCAATTCTTGGCGCCGGTTCAATGTATACGTTCCGCAGGGTCCTGGTTCCGCTGGTGTTGCCGGCGGCTGCGGCCATCACCGCGCTGAACTTCAACAGCCTGCTGGACGACTACGACACCGCGGTGTTCCTCTCGCACCCGATCTATCAGCCGCTGGGTGTGGTGATCCGCAACGCCACCACCGGGGACCAGATCAACGACACCACCGCGCTGACCTTCGTCTACACGGTGCTGCTGATGATCATCTCCACGTTCACCATGTGGCTGGTCTATGGGCGGAAGTCAGCAAGCGACCGGGCCAACAAGCGCCAACGGAAGGCTGTCGCCGGGTCGCAGGGCCCGGCGGCGTCCACAGTGGAACCCGCCGACAAGGCACCCGTTCGCAACGACAGCTTGCCCTGATCCATTCACAACCTAAGGATGTCCATGTTCGGGCAAGACCAGTTCCACTCCATCAACTCGCTCCTCAACAACAGGTTCGCCGAGAAGAACCCCCTGGTGGCCGTGCACCGCGGAACCGGGTTAGGCATGATCGTCGAGAACACCTCGCACGCCGTGACGGCTGCGCTCCGCAGCGGCGCCGACATGGTGGAAATCGATGTCATCCAATCCACCGACGGAGGTTTCTACGTCTTCCACGACGGCACCGAACCGGAGAACTTCGGGATCGATCACCTCATCACCACCCTCAGCACCGTCGAGGTTGACGAGCTGGTCTACACCCAGAAGACCGCGGCGCCCCGGGTCCACGTCGAGAAACTCGAGCACACCCTGACCTCTTTCCCCGAGGTGCTGTTCAACATCGATCGCTCCTGGTTCTACTGGGACCTGCTGCTGCCCTGGCTTGACCAGTTCGACATGGCCGGGCAACTCATCCTCAAGGCGCCCCCGACACAGGTGGCGATGGATCTCCTCCGCGCCCACCCGGTGAAGTACCCGCTGGTGGCCATCGTCTCCAGCCAGGAACAGCTGGCCGCGGTGCTCGAGGACCCGGAGATCAATCTCGTCGGCGTCGAACTGCTGGCGGACAGCCCGTCCCATGTGTTCTGCGACCCTGCGGTGGCGAAGGCCTTCCAGGACCGGGGGCTGCTGGTTTACCTGAATGCGTTGAACCTCAGCGACGGAACGGTCCTGATGGCGGGCTGGGATGACAATCTGTCGGTGACCGGCAACCCGGATGACGGCTGGGGGCGCCTCGTCGGCCTGGGCGCCGATGTTATCCAGACCGACTGGCCTGCGCTGCTGAACGCCTACCTTGGCCGGGATATCCGCGGACTAAGCTGGCAATCAAGTGCACACTCAATGCAGCGGAGCTAGCGGTGAGGATGGATCGCTTGGCAGAGAAGAAGAACGACGACGCCAGACCGGCCTCTGCGTGGTCGAAGGTCACCATGTCCGACGTCGCACGGGAAGCCAACGTGTCGACGGCAACCGTGTCCCGGTTTCTCGACGGGATGGTGCCGGTCCTGGAGCCCACCAGGGCCAAGGTGATGGAGGCGATCAAGAAGACCGGCTACATCCGCAACGAGGCCGCCACGCGGTTGGCACGCGGAACCTCCGACACCGTCGGACTGCTGATCCGCGACCCGAACAACCCGTACTACGGAATCCTGCATTCCGAACTGCAGCTCGGTGCGGCCGAGCATAAACTCCACCTGCTGACCGTCGCATCCCCTCCGGGGTTCAACCCGATGACTGAAAACTTCGGACTCCGCCGGCTGCTCGAGCAACGGGTCGGCGGCATCCTCGTCGCCACCGGTACGATCGCGCCCGATGAGCTGTCCTCGTTTGTCCGCGACGTTCCCACGGTCGTTCTGGGTCGGCCCGAGGAACATCCGACCCTGAACACCGTGTCGCTGGACGAGGTTGCCAATGCCCGGCTGATTGTCGACGCCGTCCTCTCCTGCGGGCACAAGGACATCGTCGTCACGTTCCCCGAAACCAACCACTCGGGTCTGCTCATCGAGCATCTGCGTGGCACCTGGTTGACCCGCCACCTACGGGAAGCCGGAGCCAACGTCATCACCGTTGACACGCCTTCCTTGGCGTCGGCCGATATCGAATCAACTCACCGGCAGGTCATCGACCTGGTGCGGGACCAGCAGGTGACTGCGGCCCTCTTCACCTCTGATATGAAACTGCTGGGCTTCCTCAAGGCCGCCCAGGAAGCCGGCATCCGGGTCCCCGAGGACGTTTCCGCCACGGGATTTGACGGCCTGCTCCCCGGCACCGAGTTGTTGGGGCTGGCCACGGTGCGGCTGCCCGTGGAGGCGCTGGCCAGGCGCGGCATGGAAATCATTCACGAGGAAATGGTCAGCGACGCCAGGCTGCCGGTCCGCCATGAGTCGCTGGTCGGATCGTTCCTGCCCGGACGCACCCTGGCAGCACGGCCTCCCCAATAGCGTGGATGGGCGGTTCTTGGGGGGATCGCCCATCCCACATTCAAAACCTCGGGCGGAGGCTCCAGGGGTCACTGCGGCAGAATGACAGCTACCTCCCAGGGGTCAAAAACAAAATTGTTGAACAATACCTTGCGCAGATTGTTCAACAACCTGTAGGGTCGTTCCAATACAAAATGTGACTCCAGTCACCTTGAAGTTACGGACGGGCCCATGGCAGATACCGAGAACAAACCGAAGCTGAGCTCCTCTGCTCGGCGCACCGCGCTGCTGGGAGCCATGTTCCTCATGGCGACCAGCGCCATTGGGCCTGGCTTCATCACCCAGACCACAGTGTTCACCGCCCAGATCGGCGCAGCGTTCGCGTTCGCCATCCTGGCGTCGATCCTCATCGACATCGCCGTGCAGATGAATGTCTGGCGGGTCATCGGCGTTTCCGGGCTGCGTGCCCATGAGCTCGGCAACAAGGTCCTTCCCGGCGTCGGTTGGTTCCTGGCCGGCCTGGTCTTCATTGGCGGGGTGGTCTTCAACATCGGCAACATCGCCGGCACCGGGCTCGGCGCCAACGCGATGCTCGGTATCGACCCGAAGATTGGCGGCGCGATCTCCGCCGTCATCGCCATCATGATTTTCGTCAGCAAAAAGGCTGGCATGGCGCTGGACCGGATTGTGGTGTTCCTCGGCGCCATCATGATTCTCCTGATGATCTACGTGGCCATTGTCGCCGCTCCTCCCGTCGGCGAGGCCCTCAAGAATGCGATCCTCCCCGAACAGATCGACTTCCTCATCATCACCACCCTGGTCGGCGGCACCGTCGGTGGCTACATCACCTACGCCGGTGCCCACCGCATGCTCGACTCCGGGGTCACCGGTCCGGACAACGTCGGGGAAATCACCCGCAGCTCGGTGATCGGCATCCTGGTCACCGGAGTCATGCGGGTGCTGCTGTTCCTCGCGATCTTCGGCGTCGTCGCCGGCGGTGCGGTGCTGACCAGCGACAACATGGCCGCAGAGGCCTTCGGTATTGCGGCCGGCGAGATCGGTATGAGGGTCTTCGGCATCGTCCTCTGGGCCGCCGCGATCACCTCGGTGATCGGTGCCGCGTTCACCTCGGTCTCCTTCATCACCACCTCAAAGACACCCGAACGTAAGCGGAACCTCATTACGGTCGCGTTCATCGCCGGTTGCGCCGTGGCCTACCTGTTCCTTGGCCAGGCACCACAGGAACTGCTGATCTTCGCAGGCGCGTTCAACGGTCTGATTCTGCCGGTCGGCTTCGGTGTGCTGCTCTTTGTGGCCTGGCGTCGCCGCGACCTGATGCACGGCTACGTCTACCCCAAGTGGCTGCTGATTGTCGGCATCATCACCTGGTTCCTCACCCTGTTTCTCGGCTACACCTCCATCACCGGGCTGGCAAAGCTGTGGGGCTGATCAAGCTGCCGACCGATCCGGCCGCGATGCTGCCCGCCGACGCGCGCGCCGCCTTCCGCGCCGGACTGGTGACGCCGACGTCGGGCTGGTCCCGTGGCTACGCCCAGGTGAACGTGTTGGCGATCCCGCGGGAGCAGGCGTTCGATCTGCTCCTCTTCGCCCAGCGCAATCCGAAGCCGTGCCCCATCCTCGGAGTGCTGGAGCCGGGCGAAACCACCGGGCCGCTGCTGGCCGGTGGGGACATCCGCACCGATGTCCCCAAGTACACCGTCTATCACGACGGCGTTCTGGTGGATGAGCCCACCGACATCACCGAGCACTGGCGCGATGACCTGGTGACGTTCCTGTTCGGCTGCTCCTTCACCTTCGAGACCGCGCTGCAGGACGGCGGCGTCCGGATTGCGCACATCGACCAGGGCGTGAACGTGCCGATGTACCGGACGAACCGGGAGGCCGCCACGGCTGGTGCCATGTCCGGGCCGCTGGTGGTGTCCATGCGCCCGGTTCCGGCAGCCCAGGTGGCCGACGCCGTCCGCATCACCTCCCGCTATCCCGCTGTCCACGGCGCACCCGTGCACGTGGGGAATCCGGAGGAGCTGGGTGTCAACCTGGGTTCGCCGGACTTTGGCGATGCGGTGCAGATCCCCGAGGGTCATCTTCCGGTGTTCTGGGCCTGCGGGGTCACCCCGCAGGCGGCGGTGATGCAGTCACGGCCGCCGCTGGCGATCGGCCACGCGCCGGGACACATGCTCATCACCGATGCCCGGGACAGCGATTACCTGGTGCCCTGACTGTTGGTTCCCTGGGACGCTTCGTCCGCGAGATGGCCCAGGAGCTCGGCCTCCGCCGAGTCCAGGTAGGTGCGCAGCCCTGCAGCGGCATCGTCACGCTGCCCGGCCCGCAGCCGTTCGACCAGCTGCACGTTGCGGTCCACGTAGTGGCTGTGAAAGTCGGGGGCCGACGCCATTGCGTGGAACACCAGCCGCATCTCGGCGAGGACCCGGTCCATCAGCGTGCGCAGCGATGCGCTGCCGGCCAGACCGACGACGGCGCTGTGGAGCGCCTGGTTGGCGTCGGCCATGTCCGGGACCGATCCGGCGTCGCGCGCCGCCTGGGCCCGCTCCACGATGGCCTCCATATTCTCCAGGACCTCCGGGGTGACCTCGCCCCACAGGGCGGCGGCGGGTTCGATCAGCCGGCGGACGCGGTAAATCTCGCGTACCTCCTCAGCTCCCGGGGATGCCACGAACACGCCGCGATTGGGGATCCGCGTGACAATCGACTCGCTGGCAAGCGTGGAGAACGCTTCACGCAGGGTATTGCGGGAAACGCGGAGCGCCGTCGACAACGACTGCTCCGACAACTTGGACCCCGGCGTCAGCTCGCCGGCGGCGATCCGACCCCGCAGGACGGTCGCGATCCACGCCGCCGTGTGCGCGTGCTCGGCCGACCCCGAACCCGATCCTGCTGCCCCGTTATCCAGTTCCGCTGCTGCCTCTAAAACCATTGCCATCCCCCAACGTAGTCAACAACAGATGTTAGCCGACCGTGCTGAGAACCTTCCCCAGGACTTCTCCGCGCGCGACGGCGCCACCCGGCTTCTGACCGCCGCGCTGGAACGTGCCGGCCGACGTGGAGAGCACCTCGGTTTCCATCTTCATGGCCTCCACGACGGCGACGGGCTGGCCCGCGGTGATCGTGGCGCCGTCGTCGGCCAGCCACTTCACCAGGGTGCCGCCCATCGAAGCGGTGACTGCGCCGTCGTCGTTCGTTGCAGTGTCGGGGGACTGTGCGGCGGCGTTTCCGTTAGCGTTGCCGCCACCGTTCATTAGCGCGGCGAAGACCTCGGGAGGCAATCCCAGCTGGACCGCTTTGCCGTCGATTTCCACGGTGAGGGTTTCCCTGCGGGCGAGTGGACCAGTGGTGCCACTCGACAACGCGGCGTCCAGCCGTTCAGCGAAGGCATTCTCGATCCAGGTGGTGTAGACGCCGAGCCGTTCCGGGTTGGTGAAGTCGGGGTCCCGCACCACCGCGCGGTGGAAAGGAATCACCGTGGGGAGGCCTTCGATCCGCAGTTCGTCGAGCGCAGCGCGGGCCCGGCGGAGGGCCTGCGGCCGGTCTTCGCCGTGGACGATGAGCTTGGCCATCAGGGAGTCGTACTCGGCGGGGACGCTGGAGCCGGAGCGCACCCCGGTGTCCACGCGGATGCCCGCACCGGTGGGCGCCTCGAATACGTCGACCGGTCCGGGGGAGGGCAGGAACCCGCGGCCGGCGTCCTCGGCGTTGAGCCGGAACTCGATGGCGTGGCCCTGCGGCGTTGTATCCTCGGTGATGCTGACGGGCAGGCCAGCGGCGATCCGGAACTGTTCGCGGACCAGGTCGATGCCCGACGTCGCCTCGGTCACCGGATGCTCCACCTGCAGGCGGGTGTTGACCTCCAGGAAGGAGATCACGCCGTCGGGCGCCACCAGATACTCAACGGTGCCCGCGCTGGTGTACCCGGCCTCGCGGCAGATGGCGCGGGCCGACTCGTGGATGCGGCTGCGCTGATCATCGGTCAGGAACGGGGCGGGGGCCTCTTCGACAAGCTTCTGGTTGCGGCGCTGCAGGGAGCAGTCGCGGGTCCCGACGACGACGACGTTGCCGTGCGTATCGGCGAGCACCTGCGCCTCGACGTGACGCGGCTTGTCGAGGAACCGTTCGGCGAAGCACTCGCCGCGCCCGAACGCGACGGTCGCCTCGCGGACCGCTGACTCGAACGCGTCGTCAATATCTTCCATCCGGTGGGCTATCCGCATCCCGCGACCGCCGCCGCCATAGGCAGCCTTGATGGCGACGGGGACGCCGAACTCCTCGGCAAAGGCCCGGACTTCCTCGGCGTTGGCGACCGGTCCGTCGGATCCGGGGACCAGCGGTGCGCCGACCTTGACCGCGATCTCGCGGGCGGTGACCTTGTTGCCGAGGCTGCGGATGGCATCGGGTGACGGGCCGATCCAGATCAGTCCTGCGTCCTGCACGGCGTCGGCGAAGTCGGCGTTCTCGGAGAGGAAGCCGTAGCCGGGGTGCACGGCGTCGGCGCCGGCCTGCTTCGCGATAGCGAGAATCTTGTCCATATTGAGGTACGTGTCGGCGCTGGCCGACCCACCCAGCGCGTACGCCTCGTCGCTGAGGCGAACGTGGAGGGCGTCGGCGTCGGGCTCGGAGTACACGGCCACCGAGGTCAGCTCCGCGTCGGTGCACGCGCGGGCGATGCGGACAGCGATTTCCCCGCGGTTGGCGATCAGGACCTTCTTCATGGTTGCTACTTTCACGAGCTTCGGGTGGTGATCGGGGTCTGTGTCTTTGTCAGGGGTTGCAGAGTCTCCGGGTCGACGGACTGGAACCGCAGCATCGTTCCGGGCGGCAGCTGGGCTGCGATCGGCAGGTCATCGGGGACGACGACGCCGATCACCGGATACCCNNNNCCCGCCGGTCACCGGATGGTCGGCCAGGAACAGCACGGGCAGCCCCGAGGGCGGCACCTGCAGCGATCCGGCGACGACTCCTTCGCTGGGAAGTTCATCGGTGGTGAGGCGTTCGAGCGGCTCTGCGGCTTCCTGGTTCTCATCCGTGGCGAGCCGGACGCCGATCCGGTTAGATTCGGCGGTCACGGTCCAGGTCTGGCTGGTGATTGCGGTCCGGGATTCGTCAGTGAACCAGTCGTGCCGGGGGCCGCCGGTGATCCGCAGGAGCACAGGGGTTTCCAAACCCAGCCGGACGGCGTCGGGAAGGGTCGACGGTTCCGCTGCGCCGACCGTGCGGCCCTGGTCAATTGCCCCAATCGGCAGGACCACCCCGGCAGCGAGGGGATCCGGTCCGATCCCCGACATCACATCGGTGGACCGGCTGCCCAGCACCTCGGGCACATCGATTCCGCCGCGGATGGCCAGGTAGGTGCGTAGCCCGGCGTCGGGCTGGTTGAGGGTGAGGGTTTCGCCGTCGTGCAGCGCGAACGGTGAACACATCGGTGCCGTGCGGGTGCTGTCGCCGCCGGCGTCGTCGGTGGTGGTGATCTCGGCGGGNNNCCCGCCAGGGCGAGCGTGAGTTCGCCGTGGGCCCGGACGGTGAGGCCGCCGAGGATGGTTTCGATCACCGCGTCGCCCGGTGCGTTGCCGACCAGCCGGTTGGCTTGGCGGGCGCTCGCGGTATCGGCGGCGCCGGCTTTGGAGACGCCGACGTCGCCGAGGCCGGGTCGGCCCAGATCCTGGATGAGTGACTGCGGTCCTGGCGTGAGGATCTCGAGCGAATGACCGGTTTCGTTGGGCGCGTCCGTCGACGTCCCCGCACCGGCTGCTGGGTCTGACACCGTGACCGTTTCCCGCACCGCCACGTACTGCACGGCGGTGCCCGGACGGAGCAGGGCCGGTTGGTCCCGACCCAGATCCCAGAGGCGGG
>NZ_ASZW01000256.1:29028-35002 GCF_000468215.1 Arthrobacter sp. CAL618
CCTGCCGATCAGCTGCCAGCCGCCGGGGGAGCGTCGCGGATAGACGGCCGAGAAGTTGCCGGCCAGCGCCACCGCTCCGGCGGGGACGGCGGTGCGTGGTGAGGTGCGGCGGGGAACGGTGAGCGTCTCGTTCTCGCCGACCAGGTACGCGAATCCGGGGGCGAAGCCGCCAAACGCAGCCGTCCACAGTTGGCCGGTGTGCGCGGCAATGACACCGTCAGGGTCGAGGCCGGTGAGGCGGCCCACTTCGGCGAGGTCGTCGCCGTCGTACACCACCTCGATCCGCACCGGATCGCCGACCGGCGCTGAGTCAGCGGCCGGTGATGTGTCCAGTTGCGCGACGGCGGTCCGGGCGGCGCGGGCGCTGGTGCCGGAGTCGAAGACGGCGAGCACGGTCCGGGCGGCGGCGAGGACGTCGACCTGCCCACGGAGTGGGTGCTGCTGCAGGTGGGCGTGGACCGCGAGGACCGATTCGAGCGATTCGAGCTGGATCAGGAGGGCGCGGGGCCCGGCCCAGCGAATCTCGGGAGGGGTCACACGAAGCTCCGGATGTCGATGCCAGCGGCCTCAAGATCGCGGCGGACGGCGGCGGACATGGAGACCGCGCCGGTGGTGTCGCCGTGGAGGCAGATGCTTTCGGCGGAGGTCTTCAGGGTTGAGCCGTCGCGGGCGATGATGACTCCCTCGGTGGCGAGGCGGACCATGTTGGCGGCGACCTCGTCCTCGTCGTGGAGGACGGCTCCGGGTTCGCGGCGTGAGACCAGGGTGCCGTCGGGGTTGTAGGCGCGGTCGGCGAAGGCTTCGGCCACGCCGCGGAGGCCCGCCTTCTCTGCTGCGTCGAGGGCTACCGACCCGGGGAGGAGCAGCAGTGGGAGGTCGCCACCGAACGCCTTGACGGCGTCGACCACTGCCTGGGCCTGCACCTCGTGGGTGACGATGGTGTTGTAGAGGGCGCCGTGGGGTTTGACGTATTTGATGGTGCCGCCTGCGGCCCGGGAGATCGCGTCGAGGGCGCCGATTTGGTAGAGCACGTCGTCGGCGAGCTCTGTGGAGGAGAGGTCGAGGAAGCGGCGGCCGAATCCGGCCAGGTCCCGGTATCCGACATGGGCACCGATGGTGACGCCGGCTTCGACGGCGTCCCGNCCCGGCAGGTCTGCGCGATGGTGGAGGGGTCCCCGGCGTGGAAGCCGCAGGCGACGTTGGCGCTGGAAACGGAGCGGAAGATGGCGGCGTCGTCGCCCATGGTCCAGTTTCCGAACGATTCGCCGACGTCGCTGTTGAGGTCGATGTACACCATTGTGATCCTCGTCTCTCCTGAGTGGTCTCTCTAGGATGCACGAGTTTAACGGATTGTTCAACAATTATTCATCCGAGACTTTTGGGCGGCAAGGGTGGCATCATCGATTGATGAGCCCTAAGAGCCGCACGCGCAAGCCGAAATCAGCGGGCAAGGAGAGGCGAAACGCCCCTCCGCCCAATCCCATCGCCGAACTGTACCGCCGGGTCGCGCCGCATTTCGCTGCGGACTTGGACCAGACGTCGTCGTTGGAATCGGAGCAGATGGCTTCGGCCGTCTACGCAGGCATGCACCAGACCACCAATCTGGGCGCAGGCATCGACAACACATTGTTCAGCGACTGGGTGGGCCACGCTGAACGTCAAGCTAATCGGACCTCAGCCGCGGTGCTGTGGGCGATGGCGCAGGTAGTCGATGCGCCCGGTGACGCCCAGGCTGCAGCCGCCGCCGGACGGCTGGCCGAGGCCGGGGTCGAGCCGCCCGCCTGGCTTGCCCCGCTGCGGAAGCTGGAAGCCACCGCGGCCTGGATGCTTACTGACGTATTCGGTGACTTCATTGAAATTGTCATCGAGTTCCGCGCCGGGCGACGTAAACATGGTCTGTACCTGAGCATCGACACCAACCATCTGGGCGGCTACGCCACTGAGGTGTTATTCAGCGACAGTGCACGCGATCTCCTCAAGACCCTTGAACGCTCGGCATTGAGAATGGCTGGGGCAGCGGTGGTGCCGGTTGGACTGCCGGAAGCACGCCGGCTGGGCCTTGATGCCATCGCGGCCACTGACATCACCAGCAACCCGGAGGTGGGTCCCACCTACGACCAGGACCGGGCTTTGGCGCTGAAGCGGTTACTCGCGCTGCCGGAGAGCGGCGTCGTCGACCTCAATACGCGGAGGGCGCAGAGCGAAGCCGAAGAACAGGCGCAAATTCAAGCTGATGAGGTTCAGTCCGAGCGGTTGGTTGCCACCTTCATGCGGGACATTCAACAGGACATAGCTCCTGCATCGGCGCGGGCATTCAAAGAGCAGTTCATTCGCCTTGCCGACTTGGCGATTGGCTTTGGCCGTGACTACGACGGCGGCCGGCTGGTGCGTGTGAGTCCGCCGAAAATGGACACATTTGTTGGATGGTTCCTTCCGCGCAAAGTGATGCTCGACGACGTCGAGTTGGAGGCACTTCCCTGGTTCCTCAACGCGTGGGTTGACTGGTGCGCCGCGCAGATGGGGCTCCCCGAGGCGGCCGTGGACTTGCTGGTGGATGCTGTAGGGGAAGCTCTCGACGACGCTGAAGAATTGAGGAACTCGGATGAGGACGAACGGTCACCGGGGATGGCCTTTCTTGAAGGACTGGATCTGGCTAACCTCGAGGAGGCGCAGGCCGCCATGGACCGCCGACAACTGGCGATGCCCTACTTTGGCACCTGGATTGGCGACGATGACTACCCGCAGCTGAACGCGAACAAGCCAGAGGAGCTGCGATTGCTGGTGCTTGGGGAGCTGGAGGAACTGCACACGGTGGGAACGGACGAGTATCCTTCCGGTGCCGAACCCGATGGTTCTCCGGTGTGGAGCGCAGCGCTGCGTGAACTGGTGGTGTCCCAGTTGTGGAACGACGAACCGCCTCAGGTGTGGCAAGCAGCTCAGCGGCTGCGGACGCAGGGGCTGGGTCGTGAGGAGATCCTGGATCAACTGCAGGCGGTGCTTGCCGGTCATGTGGATGCGACCAAGGTTCAGCCGGGCTCCGGGTTTGGCTCGGCTGTGCATATCAAGGGTTACATGGCCGCGCTGGCCGCTGTCGGCGCTGGTGGACGAAAGAGCCGCCACCTTCGGTCGGTATAGAGGGCCTGGTTTGGTAAGTGCGATGCTATGTCCGATTCAAACTGTGCATGCACTGCATGCATTGCATGCACTTTTCGAAATTGAGAATGCATGCATCGCATGCAATGCATGCGCCTTTCCAAACGCATACCATCCCACACACCCTTAGCCGGTTCCCGCTACGCTCTTCCCATGACTAGCAGCCAACCACCGAAGCGAGCGTTCGCCGGGCCATCCGCATCGATATCGACATCGGCGGTAACGGCGACGGTCGACATCGTCGCCGTCCAGCGGCGTACCGTCTGGGTGCTGATTGTCGGGCAGATCCTGGGCGGGATCGGGATCGGGTGCACCGTCTCGATCGGGGCGGTGATGGCCGCCAACATTTCCGGGTCGGATGCGCTGTCCGGTACGGCGACGACGTTGAGCACCCTGGGTGCCGCGGCGAGTGCCATTCCGCTGGCGCGGCTCGCGCAACGGCTGGGCCGACGTCGGGCGCTGACCACTGGTGCGCTTCTTGCGGCGACGGGATCGGTGGTGGCTATCGTTGCCGCGTGGCTGAGCTCGTTCCCTTTGCTGTTGCTTGCTTTCGCCTTTCTCGGCGTGGGCACCGCGGTGAATCTTCAAGCCCGATTCGCAGCCACCGACCTGGCGAGTTCGCAGCATCGGGGGCGGGACCTCTCCTTGGTGGTCTGGTTCACTACGATCGGCGCTGTGCTGGGGCCGAACCTGATCGGGCCGGGTGAGACGATCGCGTCGACGCTGCAGATGCCGTCGCTCACGGGGTCCTTCCTGATCGCTGTGTTTGCCCAGCTGGCCGCAGCGACGGTCTACCTGGTGGCCCTGCGCCCCGACCCGTATCTGTTGAGTAAATCCAACGCTCCCGAGAATGCCAGCGAGGCAGCTCCCGGTGCCATCCATGGGCGGGGTCCGCTGGTGTTTGCCATTGGCTCCATCGCGATCAGCCACGCGGTGATGGTGTCGGTGATGTCCATGACGCCTGTGCACCTGATCAATCACGGTGTCACGCTAACCATTATTGGACTGACCATCAGCTTGCACATTGCCGGGATGTTCGCGTTGTCGCCACTGTTCGGCTGGCTCAGTGACAAGGTAGGACGCGTCACCACCATCCTGATCGGTCAGGGCCTGTTTGCGGTGTCCCTGCCGATCGTTGCGTTGGGCGAGGACGATCCGGTCCTGGTGACCGTGGGACTGGTGTTCCTCGGACTGGGCTGGAGTGCGGCCACTGTCGCGGGGTCGGCTCTGGTGGCGGATCTTGCGACCGGTGCTGCCCGGCCGAAGATTCAGGGCCGGACCGACCTCATCATGAACCTTGCCGGCGCTGCCGGGGGAGCGGCATCAGGCGTGGCTCTGGTGCTGATTGGCTATGCCGGGTTGGCGTGGGCCGCCGGCGTGCTGGTGTTGGTGGTCGTGGCGGGATCGCTGGTGGCTGGGTCCAGGAATCGAGAGACAACAGAAGTGTGACAATCTGTGCCCCGTTGGGTGGGGTCTGCTCCTGATAGCGGTGGAGCGGTATTTACGCCGTCGGAAACTGCAGCACGCCACCCTGGTAGACCTGCCCGATCATGGAGCGCAGACCAGCCAGCTGCTCGGTCGATTCCAGTTGGCCGTTAAGCACGACGATGTCGGCCAGGTGCTTCTCTGCCAACCGGCCCACGGAGCCGAGGGGCGTGATGAGTTCGCCCGGCACCGACGTGGAAGCGGCCAACACCTGCTCAAGGGTCATACCGGCGTCGGCCATCAGAGCGAGTTCCTCCAGATTGTCCCCGTGCGCGCCGACCCCCGCGTCGGTGCCCATGCCAACCCTGACACCCGCGGCGATGGCACGGGCGACCGACTGGCGGTGGTCTTCCGCCACCTGCTGGGCTTTGTCGATGACCTGCTGCGACAGGCCGCTGGTGCCGGATTCGCCCTTGCGGATGACAGCCAGCGGAGCTGAAAGGGTGGGCACCAGGTAAGCCTTGGTGTCCAGGAACAGCTGGATTGCCTCGTCGGTGAGGTAGATGCCGTGCTCGATGGTCTGCACGCCCGCCTGCAGCGCGTTGATGATCCCGGCGGTGCCTTGCGCGTGGGCCATCACGTATTTGCCCTGCATCCCGGCTTCCTCAACGACGACGGCAATCTCCGCGGGGGTGAACTGGGAGTGCCTCGGGTCAGTGGTGGGCGAGAGAACGCCGCCGGTGGAGCAGATCTTGATCTGGTCGGCGCCGGCCCGCAGGAGCGTGCGAGTGACCTTCCGGACTTCCTCGACGCCGTCCGCGATGCCGCTGGGACGGCCGGGATGAGGCCCAAAGTCGGGGGAGTCGAGCCCCGAGGGGTGCCACAGATCGCCGTGACCACCGGTCTGGGACATGATGCTGACGGCGATGCGGAGCCGTGGACCCTTGACGACCCCGGTTTCGACCGCCTGTTTCGCACCCAGGTCAGCGCCACCGGCGTCGCGCACGGTGGTGACACCTGCGCGGAGGGTTGCCTCGAGGTTCCGCACGGACTCGTAGAACTGCAGGGAGTAGGGATCGACCATCGCCTGGATGGAGCCGGGAGTGGAGGTCATCACGTGAACGTGCAGGTCGATCAGGCCGGGAAGGACCGTGCGACCAGCACAATCCACCACCGTGGCCTCCGCATACGCGTCGACTGAACCGGCGTCGCGGCCCACAGCTTCAATCATCCCGTCGCGGATGACGACGTCGGTTTGGCCGGGGAGGAAGCGTTCGCCGTCGAACACATAGCCGTTCTTCAAAACTGTCGCAAGCGTCATTGCTGCCTTTCGCGGGTTGACCGCAGCCAGGCGCTGCAGGCGTTTAGCGGCCAGCCTACAGCCAATCCGTCCGCC
>NZ_ASZW01000256.1:35009-40882 GCF_000468215.1 Arthrobacter sp. CAL618
CCCCGCCGGGACGCTGCACCAACACCTGGTTCACGCCAGTCAGTCCGTTCTCGAATCCCAGCGCGCTGGTAGCCATATAGAGCCGCCACACCCGGGCCCGACCCTCGCTGGTCAGGCCGACCGCTTCGTCCCAATGATCTTCCAGGTTCTGCACCCACGCGCGGAGGGTGAGCGCGTAGTGCTGACGCAACGCTTCGACGTCGACCACCTCGAACTTCGCTGACTCCAGGGCGCCGACCATCACGGTGAGGCTGAGCATCTCGCCGTCGGGAAAGACGTACTTGGGGATGAACGAATCGGGGTCCGGGCGCATCGTGTCACCGGCATTCCAGGAGATGGCGTGATTGAGCAGTCGACCGCCGGGGCGCAGCAGGCCGAACAGGTGGCTCGAATACCCGGCAATCTGGTCGCGCCCCACATGCTCGGACATGCCGATGGAACTGATCGCGTCGAAAGGGCCGTCGTCAACGTCGCGGTAGTCCTGCACCCGGATCTCCACCTGCTCGGTGAGCCCGGCCTCGGCCACCCGTTTGCGGGCACGCTCCGCCTGCTCGGCGGACAGGGTGACGCCGACGACGTCGGCCCCGTAGCGTTCCGCCGCATGCAGCGCGAAACTGCCCCAACCGCAGCCGACATCGAGTACCCGCATCCCCTGTTCCAGACCGAGTTTCCGGCAGACCAGATCGAGTTTCGCCTCCTGAGCCGCGTCAAGACCGGTCTCGGGGGAGTCCCAGACCGCGCAGGAGTAGACCATGGACGGGCCGAGGACGAGCGCGTAGAAGTCGTTGCCGACGTCGTAATGATGGGAGATGGCGACGGCGTCGCGTTTCTTGGAGTGTTTCCGTCCGACCCGGTCAATCGTGATTTCCTCGGGCGGGGGCGCGGGGTTGCGGCCAATGGCACCGAGCCGGACCGCTATGCGCAGCAACCTGGCGCGCTCGCGGAGGGTCAGGGGGCTGAAGGGTTCCAGTTCGGCAAATTTACCGACGGCGCTCAGGGCGGTGAAGCTTGCGTAGAGGTCACCGGGAGCGTCGATATCACCGGCGACGTAGGCCCGGCTTAGGCCCAACATGCCGGGAGACCACAGCATTCGCCGTAGTGCTCGCCGGGACCGGAACTCAATCACCGGCGCCTCTGCCGGGCCGGCCTCCGAGCCGTCCCAGGCCCGCAGACGAAGCGGGATCTGTTCGGTTCCCAAGACAATCCCCAGCGCGTCAGCCAATAGTGCTGCGGCCCCCCGTGATTTGCTCATAGCCATGTCTACTCCGGTTTTCCCCGGAGGGCTAGGGCAGTTCGGCCAGCGGCTCGGCGAGGAATGAGCCATTAGGATGGCGGAAGACAGGACTACGGTCCGGAGGAGAGCGGAATGGCGGGGATTACCAGTGCCGACGTGGCTCGCGAGAGCGGCGTCTCGCGCACCACGGTCAGCTATGTACTGACGGGGCGCGAGGGCGTGAGTATCTCCGAAGAGACGCGGCGGAGGGTTCTGGAAACCTCCAAGCGGCTCGGCTACGCGCCGTCGGCTGCAGCGCGGGCGCTGAAGACCGGGCGCAGCGACCTGGTGCTGTGCATTCTTCCGGACTGGCCCATCGGTCCGGTGATCGAAACACTCCTGGATCACCTCGCTGATGAAGTTGCCGAGCGGGGCCTTTCAGTTCTGGTGCACCACGCCCGCGGACACCGTCCGCTGCAGGATCTGTGGCGTGCCGTCACGCCGCGCGCGGTGATTGGTTTCGCACCGTTCGACGACGACGATCTCCGGGCCATGCGCCAGGCCGGCATTCAGGTGTTGGGGACCCAGGGGGAGGCGGTGGGACCGGCGCCGTCTCGACCCTCCGAAAGCCAGATACGGATCGGACAGTTGCAGGCTCAGCAGCTCATTGCCTCCGGGAAACACCGGATCGCGTATGCGTGGCCCACCGATTCCCGCGTTGAGCATTTCGCAGCGGATCGGTTGGAGGGCGTCCGTCGTGAATGCGCGGACCACGGCCTGCCCGAGCCGGAAGTGCTGTCGGTAGACCTTGAGGCAGCCTCGGCCGCTGCAGCGCTGCGTACCTGGCGAGAGGGGCCGGACCCGGTGACCGGTATCGCCGCGTACAACGACGACGTCGCGCTCGCCATTCTGGCCGGGCTTCGGCTGCACGGACTCGCATGCCCCGCGCAGGTGGCAGTCGTTGGGGTTGACGACGCGCCGGCTGCCCGTCTCGCCGACCCGCCGCTCACCACCATCTCCCAATCCATCGAACTACAGGCACGGTACCTGGCTGGNNNTCCTCGCCGGTCTGGGTGACCAGGCGGAGGACGAGGCTCCAACCTTCCCCGGTGACGGGATGGTGCTGGTGGTTCGCGGCTCAGCGTGACTCGTCTGAGCCGGGCGCCGCCGTCCAGGACCTACTGGTACTGCACCACGTAACTGGGGATACCCGTGTTGTCGTTGCTGACCGGGGCCCCGGTGTTGTTGACGACGTGGTCAATGGTGCCCGCGCCGAGATTCACGGTGAGGATGTGGTTCAGCTGCACACCGGCTGTGTCCGGAACTTCGAAGCCCCGGGTTGCGTGGATGGTCGGATCCACGTTGGTGAAAATGTAGGAGCCGCCGCCCCAGAGGGTGTGCTTCGTGACGTCGTCGGCCACCTTGTAGCCGGCCCACCCGAGCACGCCGTCGTGCTGCCAGGCCTCCTGATTGGGAGGATCATAGGGAAGCTCATTCTGGAAGAAAACCGTCCGGCCGTTTTCACCGTTCCAGATGACGTTGTACTCCTGGTAATGCTCCACGAAGAGTCCCGTGGCGGTCACGTTGTCACCGTTGATGATCACACCGTTACGGCCCGTGCTGACATCCCATCCGAAGGTACCCTCGATACCGTGATCTGCACGCCACGCCCAGATGTGATCGATGAGGACATTGTCGCTGTTGACCTCAAGGCTGAGGTCCGCCTTTCCGACGTTTGGTCCGCCGATCCGGAAGTACACATCACTCAGGGTGGTGGGATTCAGCGGGTCGTTCTTCTTACTGCTGTTGTTTCCGTTCTTCGTGCCGATCTGCAGCAGGAGGGGTGAGTTGACCTCTCCACCGTCGATCGTCACACCGGCCAGCACGACGCCGGGCACGTCGGCGACGCGCATTGGCATCGCCCCGTTTTTCGCGGTCAGGGTTGCATGACCCATGCCCAGGACGACCGTGTTGGCCCGTTTGATCGCAATAGTGTTGTCGATGCCGTACACCCCGGGGGTTAGCAGGAGGTGCTTGCCGCGTGCGAGCTGGCTGTTGATGGTCTGGACAGAGTCCGAGGGGTCCGCGACGAAGAAATCGGACAGTTTGATGGTGGTGCCCGGGGTGATTCCGTCCTTCCAGGAAATCCCGCTGGAGTCGATCTGTGCGGAGGGTACCCGCACGTTATAGGCGCCGTCGTCGTCAACGAAAAGGTAAGGCTTCTCGCGGCTGACCGGGGTTGTTTCGAGGGTGGTGTACGGAGGAGTGGGGAAGGTGCTGTCCGCCGGGGCGCCGTCGACACCGGCAAACACGGCATTCCACACACCGTTGGACCAGGAGCCGATTTCGCTGTTGCGCGTGAACCACTGCTGCTGGGAACCATTGATGATGTCGTTGGCCTTGGAGTCAGCCATGTATCCACCGCTGGCAAATTGCGGCCCGGCAGTGCAGTAGTCCATCAGGGAAAGCGTTCCGCCGGTGACGTTGACGCGGCGCAGCGAGACGGCCTGGGAGACGGCCCAGAAGTTGGCGGTTGCACGGCACCCGTCCTGGCCTGCACCGTTCACCTGGAGGGTCAGGTTAGAGAGGGTGCGCCAGAAGTTGTTGAGGGCGATGCAGTTGCTGGTGCCGTTGTCCTCAAGACAGCGGTTATATACCTCGATCTTGCCGTTGATGGTGACATCGGTCGGTGACTGACCGAGGCCGGCAACCTCGGTGTAGTAGCCCACCTTGAACTGCAGTGGTTTCTCGTCGGTGCCATAGGTGCCGGGCAGAAAAAGCAGGGACTGGCGGTTGGTGCCCATTTCGTCGTCGATCTGGCGGGCGTTGACAGCATCAACCGTGGCTTGGATGTCTTCGACGGGCATTGTGGGCGAGAAAACCGTCACGTTCGGACCGAGATCCGGCACGGCGGGCAGATGTTTGGACTTTTTATCCTGCACGTCGGCGGGGGAGGCAACTGCGGCAGGACCTGGAGCCACCAGGAGCGCAGCAGTCAGACCGGCAGCCAGGAGGGTGGGGATCATGGGACGTGATCGCCCGGTGGCAGAAGGCCGGTGGGCTCGACTTTGAAAGGGAGGCGTAGGAGACATGTGTTGACCGTTCTCTCCGTTGAGGGTGTCAGACAGGGTTGGTGACTCGTGTCACTAGTCTGTACAGTGATTCAACCGGACGCGGTCTCTACAGTCAAGGAAATGACGGGGTCGACCAAAGCTTGGTTTGCGCCGCAGAGGCTTAACCGCGTGGGTTCAGGTCCGGGACAGTAGAAGATGGGAAGAACGCTTGGGATCAGGCTCGGCTCTTAGGCCTGCGGCACGGGCTTGCTCAAGACACCAGACGGAAACGCTGGCACCCAGCAGTTTCTTGAGGGGACCGATGTGCTTGACCCGCTCGGTCGCCACCGAACCGAACAGGGCGTGGCTGACGGCTCCGCTGCGCTCCATTTTCGGGTCCTTCAGGGCAGCGGCCCATGCCCGTGTCAGACCGTGAACTACTGCGTGGGGTTCATTGCCGACGCTCCTCAGATGCCTGTCCAGGTGGGTCTTCATGACCTGGAACTCGGAAACTTTCGGTGCTTTGGCCGCTTGTTGTGGTGCGGTCGCCTTCCTTGAGGCAGGTACCTCGACTGGCACAGGAGTCTCAGCGACGGGGGAAGGCGCTGCCTCGTGCGACGCAGACTGTTCCACCATCAGCCGGGCCAATTCACCGTGAAGGTCTGCGAGCTGGAGGTGGATATCGACGATTCGTTGGGTGGAATTCGGTGTGTGCCTGGGCGGTTGAAGTGTCAGTTTTCGACGGACAGCCCTGGACACCGTGCAACGGAATACGTCCGCCAGGGTATCTGCCAGTTCCACGAGGATCGCTGGATCGGCCACAAGCAGGGGAACCCGTACCTTTCGGGATTCCACCAATGAAGCTGCAAGCTGATCCAGAGTGCCGTGCACTCGACCGTACCGGAGCCGCTCGTAGGTTACACCCGGTCCCACCTGCGGAGCGTAGACGCACTGCTGGGGGTTGAGGTCCAACGTACCGACCAAGGGAAAGAAACGCGGCCGCACCGAACTCCGAAGGACCGCGCGCACCGCATCGAGTTGCTTTGAAACCTGTTCTATCGGGTTGGCTGCTTCGGTCCCGTCCAGGAGGATCCACGGTTTACCCGTGTCGGTAACAGCGGCAACCCGGGACGTGAAGCCTTTCCACTCCGAGACGGTGAATACCCCACGAGTAGTGTTGTAAAACAGCCAATCGACCTCTGCCACTGGTTTTCCTGGAGTGTCCACCCGGCAATTGCTGAACGCCCACACGGAGTCGTCCAACAGCTCACCCAATCGGGCGACGTCGGCTGGCGCAGGCCGGTGTGCGGCGGTATTGGTTGACGGGAAATGCAACAACTGATGATCTTCCTGCGGCGCGGGATCCAGACGCTGGGTGTCCGTCGGCGCCCCACCGCCGGCGAACATTCGCGCTGATGCGCTATGTCATCATCACGGGTTCGGCGCCGTCACCGCAAGTACGGCACCGGTAGACTTCGCTGACATTCACAAATCTGGGGGACCTACTTGAACTATCCGTCGCTGCCGCCTGCCTCAAACACGCCGCCCCCATCCACTCCGCCGACGGACAAGTCGAAGATCAAGATTTCGACGGCGGTGGCGGCGGG
>NZ_ASZW01000256.1:40892-47434 GCF_000468215.1 Arthrobacter sp. CAL618
GCCTGCCTCTTCCTCCTGGTGCTTGGATTCCTGAGCAGCGGCCTCAGCGGCGCAGTGATCATGGCAGGTCTGGTGGCGTTCTTCACGGGTCTCTATGTAGTGGTCACCAATCGGCCGTCATGGGCTGGCATCGCCGGCCGCAAGATGGGTGCCATCACCATGGCGGCGGCGCTGGTCGCCTTCATGGTCGGAGCGGTCCTGGCACCGCCGATCGAAACCACACCCGCCGCGGTCGCCGAAGAGACCACCTCGGCCCCGGTCGACGACGTCACCGCGTCTCCAACCCCATCCGCCACTCCCCGGGAGACTGCCACCCCGACTCTCACCCCGGCCCCGACGCCCAGCCAGGATGTTGCACCGCTCGACAGTGCCGACGTGGTTGCCGCGGACGGCGACCCGAGCGCACCCGAAGGCCAGCCCGAGTACAGCACTCGTGCCCTCGATCTGTTGGATACCCTGGCTGTGAAGGGTCGGGCGCCAAAAACCGGTTACGACCGCGACCAGTTCGGTCAAGCCTGGGCCGACGTCGACCGCAACGGCTGCGACACCCGCAACGACATGCTCAACAGGGACCTGACAGCGATCGTTCACGCCAATTCGGTGCCGTGTAAGGTCCAATCGGGTATCCTCGACGACCCCTATACCGGCACCACCATTGACTTCCTCCGGGGGCAGTCCACTAGCATCGACGTCCAGATCGACCACGTGGTGGCACTGTCCGATGCCTGGCAGAAGGGCGCCCAGCAGCTCAGCGCCGGCCAGCGGCTTGCCTTCGCCAACGATCCGCTGAACCTCCAGGCGACAGACGGTCCCACCAACGCTCAAAAGGGAGCGGGCGACGCCGCTACCTGGCTGCCGCCCAACCAATCGTTCCGCTGTGAGTATGTGGCCCGGCAGATTTCGGTGAAAGCCACCTATACGCTCTGGGTCACCCAGGCCGAGCGCGACGCCATGGCCCGAGTTCTCGCTGACTGCTCCGACACGATGGCACCCACCAGCCAGGCCGCGCCCGTCGCCACGCCGGAACCAGCACCAGCGCCAGCATCCGCCCCAGCACCCGCACCCGCGCCTGCCCCTGCCCCAGCACCAGCGCCCGCACCTGCCCCAGCACCCGCACCCGTGCCTGAACCGGTTCCCGTCCCAGCCCCTGCGGCCTACTACGAAAACTGCACGGCCGCCCGGAATGCGGGAGCCGCGCCGGTATACCGGGGGCAGCCGGGCTACGGCACCCATCTGGACCGAGACGGCGACGGGGTGGGCTGCGAATAGCGGTTGCCGCTCCGACACCACCGCGTAAGATCCAGCTATGGATAACGCCTATGCCACAACAGACAAGCCAACCTCGGGCACCGAAACCCAGCTGGTTACTCTCGACGACATCCGAGCCGCCGCCGACCGAATCCAGGACCTGGTGCTCCGGACCCCGATCATCGCGCTGCCTCATCCGGACCGCCCGTCCGACATCCTGCACCTGAAAGCCGAGTCCCTGCAGCCGACCGGCGCCTTCAAACTCCGCGGCGCCTACAACACCATCTCCCAGGTACTCGATGAGTCCCGAGAACGCGGCATCATCGCCCAGTCCTCAGGCAACCACGCCCGCGCCGTCGCCTGGCTGGCCAAACGGCTCGACCTGCACGCCGTCATCGTCATGCCCGACGCCGCCCCGCCCACCAAGGTGGCAGCCGTTCGCGCGCTCGGCGCCGAAGTGGTGCTCGTGCCAGCATCTGAACGGGACAGCCGCACCGTGGAACTCGCTGCCGAACACGGCTACGTTGAGGTACCGCCCTACGACGACGTCCGTATCATCGCCGGTCAGGGCACGGTCGGCCTGGAGCTCATCGAGCAACTGCCCGACCTCGACGTCGTCCTTGTTCCCATCTCGGGTGGCGGGCTCATTTCCGGAATCGCGACTGCCATCAAGTCGCTGCGCCCCGAGGTGCAGGTGATCGGCGTCGAACCCGAACTCGCGGCCGACGCTGCCGAAAGCCTGCGCGAGCAGCGCCGCATCACCTGGGACACCAAGCTCACCTACCGCACGGTCGCGGACGGGCTCCGGACGCCAGCCGTCGGCGTCCACCCCTGGGAACACATCCGGCGCTACGTCGACGACGTCGTGACCGTCTCCGAGGAACAAATTCTTGCGGCGGTGCGTCACATCGCGGTGGAGGGACGCCTCGTCGCCGAACCGTCCGGCGCCGTCGCCACCGCAGCCTGGATGCACGACCTGGCGCCGCGCGGTGCAACGGTCGCGGCGGTCGTGTCGGGTGGATCCGTCGATCCAGCCCTGATGGCGCGGGTGCTGGCCAACTGGTCACCGTTCGGGATGCCCCCAAGGCGGCAGCGCTGACTCGACGGTGTGGGAGGGGTGTGTGCAGAAAAAGTGCATGCACTGCATGCGATGCATGCATTCTCTGATCAGCCAAGTGCATGCACTGGATGCGATGCATGCACGTTCTAATTCGGGCTACCCCTTCGGGACCTTCCCCGAGTGCGTCCTTGCCCGGGTGCGTCTTTACCCGGAGACCCCTTCGCCCGGATGCCCTTTTGTCTGGGTGCTCCTGGCGAGGCGGCCGGCAGTCAGAACACCTGGAGTCAGAACATTGGGCGTCAGAACACCTGGAGTCAGAACACCGGCACCGCAGAGAACGCGGCGGCGCCAGCTTCGGCCACCTGCTGATCCTGGTCAATCGATCCCGTGGACACGCCGATCGCACCCACGATGCTTCCATCCCGCACGAGTGGAATGCCACCCGGGAACACCACGAGCCGGCCACCGTGGGCGTCGCTGAGACCGAAGATGGGCCCATCGTGCCTGGTCATGTCCTGGAGGACTCCGGTTTCGCACTGGAAGGCGATTGCGGTGTAGGCCTTATTGATCGCGATGGTGATGCTGCCGATATTCGCGCCGTCCATTCGGACGTGCGACTTCAGGTTGCCGCCAGCATCGACCACTGCGATATCCATGGGCTGGCCAATCTCTGTGGCCTTCTCGGCTGCGGCGTCGATCACGCGGCGGGCCTCTTCCAGGGTGACAGTCTCCAACACGGTTCCAGTTGCCATGAGCTTCCTCTTCCTCGACATTTTCAGCACAACTCTGTGCTGAGGACAGCGTTGCTGGCATCTGTCGGCTTGCCAAGTAGTGATTACCCCCATGTGGGGGAGGGTGTTCCCTCATATCCAGGCCCAGGAGTTCTCGCCTACCGTGTAATCCACCTACCAAGGAGGTTTGACGTGGGTGTTGTGCCCTTGAAAGATATTGTTGATCCGGCATTTTCGGCGCGCTACGGGGTGCCGGCAATAAACGTATTCAATGATTTGACTATGGAGGCTGTGCTCGCGGGAGCTGTGGAATGCAACTCTCCGGTGATCCTGCAGACATCGGTGAAGACCGTGCGGAGCATCGGCTCCCGGGTCTTGTTTGAGATGTGGGAGTCGCTGACCCGCGGGATCGAGGTGCCGGTGACCCTTCACCTGGACCACTGCCCGGACCGCGACGTGGTGACCGAATGCCTGAAAGCCGGCTGGAATTCGGTTTTGTTTGACGCATCAGAGCTTCCGGTCGAGGAAAACCAACGCCAGACCATCGAAGTGGTCAGGGAGGCCCGAAGTTACGGCGCCCAGGTGGAAGGCGAAATCGAGGCCATCACCGGCGTTGAGGACGACCACGGCTCTGATGAGGTGTCGAAGCAGCAAAGTCTCGAGACAGCGCTAACCTTTATCGACGCCACCGGGATCGATGTTTTCGCACCGTCCATCGGCAACGCCCACGGTACGTACAAGGCCGCCCCCGTTTTAGACGTCAACCGGGTCACCGAGATTGTTCAGGCACGATCCATTCCCATTGCCCTGCACGGCGGAAGTGGGCTGAGCCCTGAACAGTTCCAGGACCTGATCGCCCGGGGTTGCGCCAAAGTGAACATCTCCACGGCATTGAAAGAAACATTCATGCAGTCCAGCCTGACATTCCTGAAGCAGGCCGAACAGAACAACAAATGGGACCCGCCGTCGCTCTTCAAGCACACCCGCGGAGACGTGATCGACATGGTCAAGGAGCTGGCCGAACAGTTCGGCAGTGCTGGGAAGGGCAGGTAACCAGTCATGCCCACCTTGATTTTTGACTGCGACGGTGTACTCGCCGACACCGAACAATTTGGCCACCTCCCGGCCTTCAACCGCACCTTCGAGGAATTTTCGGTACCTGTGCACTGGAGCGTCGATGACTACGCGGAAAAGGTGAAGATTGGCGGCGGCAAGGAACGCATGCGAAGCATTCTCACCGACGACGTGAGCAGTCAGCTCGGGTTGCACGACGACGACGCGAAGGACACGGCAATTCTCGCCTGGCACAAACGCAAAACCGCCATCTATACGGATTTGGTGGACGGAGGCGTCATGCCCGCACGGCGTGGAATCGCCCGGTTGGTTCAGGAGGCGCACGACGCCGGTTGGGGCCTTGCTGTCGCCTCCACCTCCGCGGAACCCGCGGTTCGGGCGGTGCTCACCCACGCCGTCGGGAAGGAGCTCGCCGCCCATTTCGCCGTCTTCGCAGGGGACGTGGTGCCGCGCAAGAAACCGGCGCCCGACATTTATCTGCTCGCACTTGAGGACCTCGGCCTCAGCACCGACGACGTCGTGGTGGTCGAGGACAGCTCAAACGGACTCCGCGCGGCAGTGGCCGCTGGCCTCCGCACAGTGGTCACCGTCAGCAGTTTCACGCGCTCCGAAGATTTCACCGGGGCGTCCCTGGTGGTCACTTCGCTCGGGGACCCTGGTGAGTCCGCCGAGGTGCTCGCCAGCCCGCTCGGCGTTGAGGTGGATGACGTCGTCTCCCTCTCAACTCTCCAACAGCTACTGGATTCACCGTCCGTCACAACCCACCCGGAGGCATCATGACATCCACCGACCTTGAGAACGTCGAATTTGTGGTCCGCTCCATTGCGCATACGGCTGTGGAGAAGGAGCAGGAATTTGGTGACCTTGACGCAGTCGTCGGCGACGGCGACCTGGGCTACTCATTGGCTCGCGGCTTCGAAAAGGTCCTGACCGACTGGGATACCTTCAAGCGCGACGACCCTGCCACTTTTCTGCAGCAGATTGCGCTGGCCATCTCCAGCCGAATTGGCGGAACCTCCGGCCCTCTGTGGGGGACGGCCTTTCTGCGGGCGTCCGCCGCAGCAAAGGCATCGGGGACCATGGACGGCGCCACGGTCGTCGCGATGCTACGCGGCGCAACCGACGGCATCAAGGCGCGGGGAAATGCCGAGCTCGGGGACAAGACTCTCCTCGACGCGATTGTCCCGGCGACCGACGAGCTGGAACGCGAACTCAGCAAGGGAACTGACGCCGCCGGCTGCCTCAAAGTCTTCTGCGACACCGCCCGGGCCGCAGCCGACGCCACCAGTTCCCTGGAAGCCAGGCGGGGCCGGGCCAGCTACAGCGGAAAAAGGAGCATCGGCTCGCCCGACGCCGGTGCGGTGGCAATAGCCATCATGATCGAACGACTGACCGACGAATGGGCAGCACGTTAGCCCGTTCCTTGACCTTCAATTCAACACAACGATGTGGAGCCCAGATGAAAAAGTTTGTCAATGATCCCAAGCAGTTTGTTCCGGAAATGCTCGAGGGATTGGCACTGGCCAATCCTGAGACGCTGAGGTATGTGCCGGAATACAACCTCATCATGCGGTCCGATAGCCCCAACGAGAATAGGGTGTCCATCGTTCAGGGATCTGGTTCCGGCCACGAGCCGGCCCACGTGATGGCTGTAGGCAAGGGGATGCTCGACGCCGCCTGCCCGGGTGACGTGTTCGCTGCGCCCCCGTTCGACTACGTCTTCGAAACCACCAAGCTACTTGCCTCCCCAAAGGGCGTGCTGCTGCTGGTAAATAACTACACCGGCGACAGAATGGTCTTCGACATGGCCCAGGAGATGGCCGCCGCCGAAGGCGTGAACGTGAAGACGCTGTTCATTGACGACGACGTCTCGGTGCAGGACTCCACCTACACCATCGGCCGGCGTGGAGTCGCGGGAAACTTCTTCGTGATCAAGGCGGTGGCTGCCGCGGCCGAGCGCGGCGCGGACCTTGACGAGGTGATCCGGATCGGCGAGAAGGTGAACTCGGTGACCCGTACCATGGGTGTGGCACTGACCGCCTGCACACCGCCAGCGAAGGGAAGCCCGCTCTTCGAACTAGGCGAGGACGAGATCGAGGTGGGGGTAGGCATCCACGGTGAGCCGGGCCGGCGTCGGGCCAAGATGATGCCCGCCAATGACATCGTTGACGAAATTCTTGAGCCGGTGGTTAGCGACCTGCCGTTCAAGGACGGCGACCGCGTGGCCCTGATGGTGAACGGCCTCGGGGGCACCCCGATCAGCGAGCTGTATCTGCTCTACGGGCAGGCCCACAAGCAGTTGGCCGCCAAGGGAATCACCGTCGGGCGCAGCTATGTGGGCGAATACTGCACGTCATTGGACATGGCTGGCGCCTCGATCACGCTCGTCCGGCTGGACGACGAGATTGAGTCGCTGCTGAACGATCCCG